>JAFGQI010000122.1 GCA_016935755.1 Anaerolineales bacterium | reverse complement strand
GGCGGTGGGGGCGGCGGTGGGGGTAGCCGGCTGGGCGCAGGCGCTCAGGATCAGGCTCACCAACACCAGGATTGCTCCCATCGTAAAGATAGTCTTGCGATTCATTCGTTCTCCTCCTTCCAGGATCTTACTTGATTTGATTGGTTACTTACTGACCAGTACCAGAGAAAACCTGCCCAGCAACCACCTCCTTTCCAGCAACTCTAATATAAATGTCTCTCCATTATACGTATGCAAAGCCAAATGTCAACCGGAATATTCCCTCGATCCCGGTTGTCATCCATTGATGACGTTATTTGTCCGAATTTTCTGTGACACCTGACACTATGCTCATCAATCAACAAAGAGTATAATCCAAAAAGCAACTTTTGGAGGTGTCAAATGTCGGTAAAAACATGGCAACCAATAAAATATTGTTTTTGTCATCATGTAGGCGAGAATGTCGCTCTGGAAGCAGAAGTGGTTTACCCACCCGAAGTGCTTCCTGACCAACAACCCCGTGTTCTGGCGCACCGCTGCTCACACGGCGCAATCTGCAACCTGGATGGCCGGGCAAGCTGCCTGTGGGCAGGCACAAACCCGGCCATCGATCCATTCATATAATTATATACTCTTTAAGCCTCTTGCAGGTTCTAGCGGATGCTTTAATATTCCCTAAAACCTGCAGGAGCTGCATTATCTTACGAAATAACTCCCAAACTTTTTCCCACCTTTCGGAAGGCTTCCAATCCTTGATCCAGGTCGGATTTCTCATGTGAAGCCGAGATCATCACCCGGATGCGGGCTTTGCCGCGCGGCACAGTGGGGAAACCAAGCGCCATGGCAAAAACGCCCTGCTCAAAAAGCTCGCGGCTGAACTGCTGCGCCAGCGGCGCCTCGCCCAACATGACCGGCGTAATAGGAGTGACGCTTTTGCCAGTGTCGAACCCCATCGTACGCATCTCTGCTTTGAAGTAGCGGGCGTTTTCCCACAACCTATCCACCAGTTCGGTCGATTCCTCCAGCACGTCAATCGCCGCCAGGCAGGCTGCTGTGTCTGGAACAGTCATGGCGGATGAGAACAGGAACGGCCGGCCGCGCTGGCGCAGCCATTCCACCACCATCGCGTTCCCGGCAACTACACCGCCGACCACGCCAAACGCTTTGGACATGGTGCCGACCTCTACATCTACCTTGCCATGCAGGTCGAAATGATCGACAATGCCTCGCCCACCCCGGCCAATCACACCTTCACCGTGCGCGTCATCCACCATCAGAACAGCCTCATAATTCTGGACAACTTCGTAAATTTTATCCAGCGGAGCAATGTCCCCATCCATGCTGAATACGCCATCGGTGATCACCAGGGTGCGCGGGAATTTGCCGCGATTCTCGCTCAGCACACGCTGCAAATCGCTCGTGTCACAATGGGCATAGCGGATGATCTGCGCTCCGGATAGGCGGCTGCCATCGATGATGCTGGCATGATTAAGCTCATCCGAGATGATCACGTCATCTTTGCCTACCAGGGCAGGAATTGTCGCCAGGTTAGCGGTAAAACCCGACTGAAATGTAATCGCCGCCTCCACCCCTTTGAAGGCTGCCATCCTGCGCTCCAGTTCCAGGTGCAAATCCATCGTACCGGCGATCGATCGCACCGCCGCCGGGCCAATGCCATACCTCTGCGCGGCTTCCTGGGCTGCCTGCCGCAGGCGTGGGTGATTGGCCAGACCCAAATAATTATTAGAGCAAAAATTTAACGCTCGTCGACCATCTACAATCAACCAGGCACCCTGGGGCGAGCTCAGGGTGCGTATCCGGTTGTAGAGGCCGGCATCTTTCAGGTTTTGAAGCTCTCTCTCAATCCATTCTATCCTTTTCGCCATGTTGACCTCGTTTTCCTTTATTTTTTCTCACGCCGTGCGGCTGATCAGCCTGCGCAGGCGTGTCTCTATCTCCGGTTTTGCTTGGGGCGATGCCCAATCCCAAACAAACGACCCAGCAGGCCCGGGTTTTCTGGGATTTCGATCTCAGGAGCGTTTGCAGTCATCCACTCAGCCGCCATACGCTCCTGCCACCAACGCACCCGCCCCTTTCGAGCCTGTCCCAACCGATCGTCAAGAGCCTTGCCATCCCTGGCCTCAATATCCTTACGAATGGCCTCTAAGGCGGTGATCGCATTGCCCAACAGTCGCAGCACATTTTCACGATTATGCAAGGCTGCCTCACGCAGGGCTTCAACATCATCCAGGTGTACCGTTGGAGCAGTCGCTTCCGCATAAGCGCGCCCGGCTACTTTGCGTCCCTCTTGCCAGCCTGGCTGATCCATCGTCGCGCCGACTAAAGCTGCCGCAACAAACTGAGGCAGCAGGTGTGTGCTTGCCATCAAACCATCCAACTCTAACGAGTCGATAAAAAATGGCGTGGCTCCCAGCAGGGCCGTCAGGTCCGCAGCCAGCTTAATCGCCTCTGAATTTGTTTTGGACGGGGCAACAATCGCCATCAGCCCATCTTGGAACAGATCAGCATGAGCCGCTTCCAAACCAGCCGCGTTTTCATGCAGGTATTCCGGGTTGAGCACCGGCGTCAGCCCGATATAATAGCGACCTGCCGGGATCAGCTCATCTGCCCACCCAAGCACCACATCCTTGACTGGCGCGGTATCCATCACCACCGCCCCCTCCTTCAGATCAGAGGCGATGATCTCCAGGGTAGGGCGAATTTGATCTAGAGGCAGGGCGAGCAAAACCAGGTCCGCTCCTCGCACCGCATGCGGCAGGTTGAGGTCAACCCGGTCCAGCGCGCCCATTTTTTCGGCGCGGCGCGCAATCTGCACTTCAAGATCATGCCCTACCCGCAACAGTTGATTCTGCTGGTTCGCCAATGCCAAACCAACCGATGCGCCAATCTGACCAAGCCCAACAATCGTTATTTGCACTGTCATATGCCTGCCTCAATTCTGATTATCCAGCGTGTATAAACGCCGCAGCCAACGTTCTTCTTGAGAGAAGGACGACGAGTATGCCGATTCTACCTCGGCAGAAGGAGCAGGAATCTCCTGATGGCAGCGGATCAGGCGGACTGTCCGTGCAGAGGCTCCTGCCTGGGCAGCCAGTTCTGCCCCCCAGACAGCGTGTCGTTCCGCCACGACAAAGGGCCGCCTCCACCCGCGCGGCTCCCCTCTTCCCCACTTTTTAACCAGAGAGGGAAAGATTGCTCTACCCAAGACAATAATGATCCGTTCCCACACGGAGAGGGGGCAGCACACTTTGCCCACATCATGCAGCAGCGCGCCCGCCATCAGGTCTGGCTCTGATTCACCCTGTTCAGATAACTGGCGCAAGATGGACAGACTATGCGCCTGTTCACTGGGCTGTAAACGCAGAAAGAGAGCTAGTAGAGATGGCTCAAGCCAACGACTGGCAAGCTCTAAATCCTGCGCCTTCGGAGCAGCAGATATCGCCTGCCAGAACTGGCGCGCCCGATACAGCATCCGCACCTTGATTAACCTACCAGGATCGTCAATAATGCCTGCATCGGCGGGACAATGATCCATCCAATGACATCAATGCCAAAATAGGGGGCGACCACAGCCAATACAATTAAGATCATCGGGCCGTATGGGCGAATATTCTCCCAGGTTCGCGCCCAGGAAGGCGGCAGGAAATAATCCATGATCTTATCACCATCCAGAGGCGCCAATGGGATCAGGTTGAAGAGCATCAAGATCAGGTTGATCGACAAGAATTCAACCAGGATATGCGCTGGGGTGGGCAGGAAGCTTGTGCTGGGGCTCCAGGCATCGTACAGATTCACCAGCCCCAACCGGAACGGGACCGCCGCCAGAATCGCCATCAGAAAATTTGAGAGCGGACCAGCCAGCGAAACCCACATCAATCCAGCCGGAGAACTGCGCTGAAGCGCATAAGGGTTGACGGGAACAGGCTTGGCCCAACCGAAACCAGCTACTAACAGCAGTAACGAGCCCATCGGATCCAGGTGCGCCAATGGGTTGAGGGTTAACCGCCCATGCAGTCGCGGCGTATCATCTCCAAAACGAGTAGCCGTCCAGGCATGGGCGAATTCATGTACGGAAAAAGCAATCGCTAAGACAATCAAACGTGCGATCAAAGTTGCGGGTTCAAGGCTGAACATCAATTGTCTCCTGAAATAATTATACCATTCGGGCTGTTCAGGGTCGCGACATATCCGTTTACCCCGTGTTATAATGCCGATATGTTGCCAGACATACAAATCGAAGATATCGTGCGGCTGCGCAAACCTCATCCGTGCGGCAGCTATGACTGGAAAATATACCGGCTGGGAGCGGACATTGGCCTCGAATGCCTGGGCTGCAAGCGGCGCGTTCTGCTGTCCCGTCGGACCCTGGCTCATCGCCTGAAGATGATTTTGCCAAAAGAGATAGATGAACAAATCTCTATCTAAACGTCCCCATATCCTGTTCTTATTTTCCGATACAGGTGGAGGTCATCGCTCGGCCGCGGAAGCCATTATTGAAGCCTTGCAGCTTGAATATGGCGATGCTATCACGAGCGAAATGGTAGATATCTTCCTGGATTACGCCCCCCCTCCACTGAATCGCCTGCCATCGCTCTACCCAACCATGGTAAAGCTGCCTCACGCCTGGGGGCTTGGGTATCGGCTGAGCAACGGTGATCGAAGAGCCAGCCTGATCACGGGCAGCGCCTGGCCCTATTTGCGCCGCTCCATCCGCAGGCTGATTGCCAACCATCCCTGTGATATGATCGTCTCCGTTCATCCCCTGGCGAATGCACCCGTGCTGCGAGGGCTGGGGCAGGTTCGTCCAACCTATATCACCGTGGTAACCGATCTGGTGACCACGCACGCTTTGTGGTACCACCGCAGGACCGACCTGTGCATTGTCGCCTCCGAAGAGGCTTACCAACGAGCCATCCGTTTTGGGCTGAAACCGGGCCAGGTGCAGATTGTCGGGCTGCCAGTAGCAGATCGTTTTTGTCAGCCGCCTGGCGACCGCCAGGCGCTTAGAGAACGGTTCGGCTGGCCACAAAACCGGCCTCTGATTTTGCTGGTCGGGGGCGGTGAAGGAATGGGACCGCTGGAAAAAACCGCCCAATCCATTGCTCAATCCTGCCCAACGGCGGGATTGATCGTGATCGCAGGCCGCAACCAGGAGCTAAAATCTCGCCTGGAAGCCATGACCTGGCCCGTCCCAACCTTTATCTACGGTTTTGTGCGAGAAATGCCCGATTTCATGCGCGCGGCGGATATCCTGGTCACCAAAGCCGGACCAGGCACGATCAGCGAGGCGCTGATCGCCGGGCTGCCGATGATTTTATACAGCCGCCTGCCCGGTCAAGAAGATGGCAATGTCTCCTATGTTGTCTCCGAAGGCGCAGGAATCTGGGCGCCTCGCCCTGAGCAGATCATCACCACCCTGCAAAATTGGCTGAAGCACCCAGAGCAGCTCTCTGCAGCCGCAGCAGCTTGCCAGCGTCTCGCCCAGCCCCAGGCAGCGCGTAAGATCGCCTGCATCCTGGCAGAAAAACTCCGCATAACACGAGAAACCCAACATAACACATGAACAAAATACGTTTGCTATGCATGCTTAGCCTGTTCTCTTTAATAGCGGCTACACTGGCGGGCTGCAACCTGCCCAGTGCAAAGTCTGATATCACCCCCACGATGAACGTCACCCAGGCCTACCAAACCGTGGAGGCTCGTCTGACCCAGGCGGCCGGCCTGACGCCGCAGATCACCCAGCCTGCTTCACCCACTTCGGCGCCGCTCTCAACTCCCACCACATCAGGCGAAAGCACCGCCACTTTGGCGCCCACCACACCCCCAGCAAACACCGCTGCGCCCACATCCTCCTGTGACCTGGCCGCGCCTGGCAACCCCATCGATGTAACCATTCCAGATGATACCCAGATGCAGCCTGGCCAGGCCTTTACCAAGACATGGCGCTTGCAGAATGTAGGCACCTGCACCTGGACTGCCGCTTACACCATCGCCCTGTTCTCTGGTGAAGCAATGGGCGCTCCTGCCAGCGTGGCGCTGACCAAGAACGTTGCTCCGGGCGAGACGATCGATGTCTCTGTGGATATGGTTGCCCCGCAAAGCGCCGGCACATACCAGAGCAACTGGAAGCTCCGCAATGCCTCCAATGCCTGGTTTGGCATTGGGCCTGGCGGCGGTTCGCCCTTCTGGGTGCGCATCGTTGTATCGCAGTCAGCAACTGGGACGATCACACCAGGCACACCCACCTCGACAGCCTCCGCTACTCCTAATATTCAAACCCAGGGCGCTAAAACAATCATCCCTACGGATAAGATTAACCTGGATACCGGGCAGATCAACAGCGGCGGCGAAGATTTATCTTACGAGTCAGATGCAGAAGGCGTCCTTCTGCTCGTGCCGGTCAACGGGGCCATCTTCAGCTTACATGGGAGCAGTGAGCCCTCACTGGCTGCCTGCCAGTCTGCGCCGCTGTCGGGTGCTGCATTGGTGCTGCAAGATATGAGCCGCGGCACTTACCTGTGCTACCGCACCGATCTCGGCCTGTTCGGCTGGTTGCTGCTGAACACCCTAAGGGAGACCGACCTGGCGTTGACCTTCCGTTTCCTGACCTGGGCCTTACCCTGAGTGCTGTGGGCACACTATTCCTGGTCGCTACACCCATTGGAAACCTGGAGGATATCAGCGGGCGCGCTCTGCGCATCCTGGCTCAGGTGAGCCTGATCGCGGCAGAAGACACTCGCCAGACCAGGAAGCTGCTCGAACATTATCACCTCCATACACCGCTGAGCAGCTATTTCGAGCACAACAAGCTGGCAAAACTGGGGCAGGTTCTCGCTGCACTGGCGCAGGGTGATGTCGCGCTGGTCTCGGACGCTGGTACACCTGCTCTGAACGACCCAGGCTATGAACTGGTGCGGGCCGCCCTGGAACAAGGGCATACCGTCAGCCCGATCCCCGGTCCGAGCGCGCCCATTGCAGCTTTGGTAGCTTCAGGCTTGCCAACGGATGCCTTTCTATATCTGGGATATCTGCCGCGCAAGGCCAGCGAGCGCCGCCGCTTTCTGGCTGGGGTCACCGAAATGCCCTACACATTAATCTTGCTCGAAACGCCGCACCGGCTGCTGGCCGCGCTCCAGGATTTGCAGGCCGCATTGGGAGATCGCCAGATGGCTGCGGCGCGTGAGCTGACGAAAATCCATGAAGAAATATTTCGCGGCACACTCAGCCAGACGCAGGCCCATTTCACTATCCAGGCCCCGCGCGGCGAGTTCACCCTGGTGGTGGCAGGAAAACCGCCCACTCGCCAGCGCTGGGCCGTGGAACAGGTGATCGCAGCTGCACAAAAGTTATCAGAAGAGGGCCTCTCTCCGGCTCAGGCTTCCAGACAGCTTGCCAGCCCTTCCGGTTGGAGCCGTCGCGAGCTGTATGCGCTGCTAACACAATAATATCCACCCTGTTTAGCTTGGTCTACTGGATAATGCCATGAACTTAGATGATTACACCACTTTTGCTCAGATCGACACGCAGAATATGCTGGCCCAAATTGACGGGCTGCCAGCGCAGCTGCACCAGGCCTGGGAGCTAGGCCAACAGCATCCCCTGCCTGCCTGGGACGGCATCCGCCAGGTGCTGGTTGCCGGGATGGGCGGTTCGGCGATTGGCGCCGATCTATTGGCAGCATATCTTGCCTCAAAATGCCCAATCCCTGTCGTCGTCCACCGTGATTACGGGCTGCCCGCCTGGGCAGAGGGCGCGCATACCCTGGTGATTGCCAGCTCACATTCAGGGAACACCGAAGAAACCCTCTCGGCTTTCGACGCCGCTCTTGAAAATCGCTGCAAAATCCTGGCAGTTGCCACCGGGGGCCGGCTGGCCGAGTCCGCATTAAAATCCAGCGTTCCCCTATGGACTTTTGAGCACAAAGGACAGCCCCGGGCTGCGGTTGGTTTTTCCTTTGGCCTGCTCCTGGCTGCCTTCAGCCGCCTGAACCTGCTGCCCGATCCTCAGGAAGAACTTATGGCTGCTATCGCAGCCATGAAAGATCAGCAGACATCTTTGACGGCTGATGTGCCTGTGGCGCGCAACCTGGCCAAGCGCCTGGCTGGGCAGTTGGTGGGCCGCTGGGTAGCCGTATTCGGAGCCGGGCTGTTAGCCCCGGTCTCCCGGCGTTGGAAAGGTCAAATCAGCGAGCTTGCCAAGAGTTGGGCGCAGTTCGAGTTCCTGCCCGAAGCAGATCACAACACCCTGGCAGGGGTCTCCTATCCGGGCGACCTGCTCGAACACAGCATCGCTCTCTTTCTGCGAAGCGCGTCAGACCATCCCCGCAACCGCCTGCGCCTGGAACTGACCCGCAAAACCCTGATGCTGGAAGGGTTGAACACCGATATGATCGACGCGCAGGGGAATACTCCGCTGGAAAACCTGTGGACCTGCCTGCAATTGGGTGACTATGTGGCATACTATCTGGCCATGGCTTACAGCGCCGACCCGACCCCCATCCCGGCCATCGAAAGCTTCAAAAGAGAAATGTTAGCCGCGGGATAACCGCCAGCAGGAGAAGCCCCATCCCGGCGCCAAAAATAAAGCCGGCAATTACATCTGAAAGGTAATGCACCCCCATCGCCACCCGCGCCAGGGTGACCAGAGGCGCCCAAATCAATAATAGCAGCCCAAACCAGCCTGGCCCCAGACCCAGCCCGACCACTGCAAGCATGCTGGCACGCGCCGCATGCCCGGAAGGGAAGGAATGCGGGTCTGTCTTGCGGTAGATATCTCCCCATTCTCCCGCTGGACGGCGCCGGCGCACGGTGAACTTGATGATCATCACCAGCACCGCCGTCACCAGGATGCTAAATCCCATTGCCAGCGCTCGCTGCTTCCAAAAATTGTCCCCTAACCACCAGAGCAGGATCAGCCCAGACAGCCAAAACCACGAATCCCCTGAATGGGCGAACAGGATAGCCAGATTGCGCAGCAAACCCGGCTTCTCTGCGACACGCAGGCGCTCGGTATAAAGAGCGTCCAGTTCTAATAGTTTGGTGATCACCAGGATGATTTTTACCCTTTATTCGCTGATTATTCTGGCATGGAGAGATAAACTAATGGGTGGACCCTGCCAGATCCTGGCGCATAATTTCAAGCTGATGCGGTTTGTCCACATCCATAGCTACTTCTGCATACGGGCAGACCACAGCTCTCCCGGTTAGGTTGAGCCGCCTGGTCACCCGCTTGACCGCTTGATCCATCGTGATCATGCGGAATAAAAGCAAGATTAAAGTGCCATAGCCGATCAAGGCGGCCTGCTTGAGGGCATTTTTGCGAGTGGCAACCAGTTTTCGCCAGAAAGAATCATCCCCCTGTACCAGGCTGGTGCGAATGATATTCATATCGCCGCCGCATGCTTCGATGTCTTTCAAATGCACATAGGAGCGGCGGGAATTGGGAAAACGTCCTTCCATCGCCGAGCGCGGCACCACACAATAATACAGATCCTCGTCCGTCTGCATGGAGGTATTCACCACCCAGTTGACAATTTCCGGTGTTATCCCAGGAATATCAGATGAAGCGGCCAACACATGACCGGCCTGCGGATTAAGTTCAATCACTTTTTCCACCCCCGCACGAATATTGTCAATCATCTCTCCCCGATCGGGAATATAGGCTTTGACTTTTTCACCCGTCAGGCCGCTCTCTTCTGTTAAGCCAATCACTACAACCCGGTCAATGGTCTCAGCACTGTCCAGCGCATCTAAAACCCATTGGATCATCGGCTTGCCGCCAATATCCAGCAAGGCTTTGGGACGTCCTTGAGTAAATTCGTACAACGGTTCACCCTCAACCGGGATACCGCCTGCTGTTACGATAGCGTCCATATCCGCTCTCCAATGATGCTTATGAGTTCAATTCTTGCAGTTGGGGTTCAAAACCAAGCTGATCCAATAGTTCCCGAATTTCGTCCAAAGTCAGCTTGCGCTTCTTCCCTGCCACAGCCACCAGGGCGGCTTCCATCATATTCGTACCAAAAGAACGACCATCCAAAACCGGGGTGCTGGTGACCAGGTATTTTACACCTGCCTGGCGGAAAGCTTCCACATCGGCAGGGGTGGTGGTATTGGTAGCTATGACCTTGCCCTCTAATCTATCGGGCATGTGGCGCTTGATATAATGACAATCGCCAGCGACTACCGTCGCCCATTGATAATATTCTTCCCACTTCGGGACGCGCTTTTCCTGCTTCTCCCCGGTGGGGTAGATCCACTTAAACGGGATGCGTCCAACCACTGGCAGTAAAATCGCCGCCATAGTTTTGAGACCTTTTGCCGAGCGTATTGGGAAAGGCAAACTCAGGCCAAACATGATATCTCCGAACACGCAGTCGTATCCCGCCTCCAGGAAGGACATCGCCATCCCCCAGCGGTCTGCGCCGCTGGTTACCAGGGCCTTTTTCCCTTTGCCGCGCACATACTCACCCACTCGAGCATCAATAAACTGCGCCAGATGGCTTTCCAGGGTGCTTTTCAGGCCTGCCCCATCCACCAGAGGGGTTTGCCTGACAAAGCGCACCATTTTTTGGATAGAATATAGAGGATACCATTTGTCGCCCACCAGCAAGCCCAGGTCTGTCCCCCCAACACCAAAGGCATCGACCTGTCCATCCAATTCTTTATAGAGCTGCGCGGCTTTCTCCATATCCCCATCTGTGCCGATGCGCTCGATAAGCACTTTTTCCCCCAACAAATCAACCTCAACCGCTTTGTTACGCTTGGAAGAACCGATGCTGATGCTGACTGCACGTTTCATGAGAGACAATCTCCTTCCATACAGGCTCTAGAACTAGGCTGAGTATACTCCCAACATGTTGAAATCGAAACCCCTGACTATAATTTTAATCCTCCAATTTTCCACAGACTGGAATGTTATAATCTAACCCACAACCCAGGCCAACCGACCTGATCAAATCATGCGGAGGTGAATCGATGGATCTACCCAGGTATGCTTACTTTCATGGCCAGATTATCCCCTATTCGGAAGCCAGGGTGGGCGTTCTAACCCATGCATTGAACTACGGCACGGCTGTATTCGGCGGTCTGCGTGCATATTGGAATGCAGAAGAAGAACAGCTCTATCTATTTCGTCCATTGGATCATTTTAAGCGCTTTATCGGTTCAGCAAAACTGCTGCTGATGGAGATTGATCAAACACCCGAGGAACTGACCCAGATCGCTGTCGCGCTGCTGCGACAAGAAGCCTATCGCTGTAATGTTTATGTGCGACCCCTGGCTTACAAATCCGATGAAGTGATCGGTGTCAGGCTGCATAATCTGGCGCATGAATTATCGATTGTCTCTATTCCCTTTGAACTATATGTAACCAACGACACCAGCGCCCATGTGATGTTCTCTTCCTGGCGTCGCGTGGACGACAATATGATCCCGGCGCGCGGCAAAATCAGCGGAGCATACGCCAATTCATCTTTTATCAAAACTGAAGCGATTCAGGCGGGCTTTGACGAAGCTCTGGTGCTGACGCAAGAAGGGCATGTCTCTGAAGGCAGCGCCATGAATATTTTTATGGTGCGCGATGGCGTGGTGGCGACGCCCCCAATCACTGAAAATATTTTGGAAGGGATCACTCGCAAGAGTGTCATGAAACTGCTGACTGATGAAATCGGGATTCCTGTGGTCGAGCGACCGATCGATCGCACAGAAGTTTATCTATGCGACGAATTCTTCATGACCGGCACCGCTGCCCAGGTGACCGCGGTCACCCGAGTTGATCACCGCCCGATTGGCACGAGGGTAATGGGACCGGTTGCCGCCCAGCTGCGCCAGATATTTTCGGATATCTGTCATGGACGTCATCCCAAATACCACCATTGGAACACGCCAGTGTATTAGCCCAATTTATAATTTTACGATTTCCGCCTTGACCTTGCTCCCTGGTTCGATATAAAGCAGCCCGACCGTAGGAGCGGGGTCATTTTTTCGTTGGAAATATGCCGCCCCCGGATTGATAAATAACTGTCCATTGACCCAGCGATTGAGAGGTAAATGCCCATGCCCAAAAACAATCACCCGCGCCTCCGCGAACTCGAGGCTCAAGCGCGGCATGAGCCGCTCATGATGGTAACCATTAAGGAGAAAATACAACTTATCCTGCCAGTAAACGGGCCAGCCGCCGTGTCCGTGCGCCAGGCCAATATTTATCCCCTCAATAGTCAAATGGCGCCTCAGAGGCAGGCGTCGCAGCCAGAGCCAATCCCGATTGCCGCGCACCGCGTAAACCGGCGCGACCTGGCCCAATTGCTCCAACACACCTGGGGTGCAAACATCGCCGGCGTGCAGGATGGCTTCCACCTGGGCAGATCGAAAAAAAGGGATTACCCTGGGATTCAAGCGCAAGACGCGGTCAGGGATATGCGTATCGGACAGGATCCCCAGAGTTACCATGAAGCTCAGGCTACCGGCCAGATGTCGGAGGAATGCTTGGGAAACAAAGCGCTCAACAGCCCAAGGGCCAGTTCATGATCCCACCAGCAATCCGCGAAAGCATAGTTCAATTCCTCATACGATCGGTAGCCGAAAAGCAATTGTAAGAAGGTTAATCCAGGAAAACCAGCGTCGCCTGAATGACCCACCGGGGTGGGTTTCCAGGGTTCCGCCTTTACCAGCATGCCGTCCTCAAAACCCAGCAGCAGTCCGCTCTGGTAAAAGGTGATTTTCAGCTCGCCAGTATGTCCGGAATAAGAAGAAGCAGCCAGGCGCTGGTTCAATACCGGGGCGATATGCCGGATAAAATCTGCTACCTCAGGAAGGCGCACATACCAAGCATACGGCTTGCGCTTACGAGCCAGTGTATTCTGTAAAACCGCATATACCGGGTGCTCTTCACCCAACCAGAAAGCAAACGATCCAAAGTCTGCACCTTTGCCCTCTTGCTCGGCCAGGGCTTTACCCGCGGCGAACAAATAGCGGATAACTGAGGGAGTTGCCGCTGCCCAGGATATGCCCGGTATCAATTCATAAGCGCTTGCCACCAAGGCCGGGCCCCAGGTGAAATGGGGATGGGCAAGATAGCCAATATATCCACCATTCTTATCCTGGATAATGCGCAAATCCATGCGGTTGACGTTTTTCTCGCTTTTACCGGTCAGCTCATACTGCCACAGATCTGCACTCCACACGCAGCTCACCAGGGAGCGCGCGCAGGACTGGCGGTAAAGGTCGGCGATAAAGTTCAAATCGGCTGGACCCGCTGGCCGGACCTGGAAAGGTTCCTCTTCTCCTTCTTTCAGCTTGGGTAAGGAAACGGCAAAACCCACCCGCCCGCCTCCCAGGTTGAGCGCCATCTCGTAGCCAAACATGCGATAGTAATACGGGATTCCCGTAATCGCCTGCACCTCCTCGCCGCGTTCTTTGCTCCACTGGTGAATGATTTCAAATTGGGCGCGCACCAGGCCGCGGTTGCGATACTCGGGATCGGTGCCCACCAGTTCAGGGCGGCCTACCCCAAACGGGATGCCTGCATAGCTCCAGGTCTGGGAGATCAGGTTCATGCTGGAGACAATTTTCCCCGTCTGGCTGTCCTGTACAATTGTAAAATCATCCTCGCGGAAATTTGGGTGAGGACGGGTGAGCAGATCATAGGTCCAGGCGTGCACGCGCTCATCGGGCTTTTCGGGGCCTTCATCGCTGTGAATTTTGGCGTTGAACTCGGCCAGGGCGTCTGCATCAGCCCGGGTGCTGCGGCGTAAGACTAGCCCGTCCCCCAGATCACGCAAAATTGATTTCTTTTTTGTTGGCATAATGTCTCCAATCATGTTTTCCGCAAGTCTACCACTGGAATGACCTGCGTCAAGTACAGTGTTTTCTTAACATAAACGCCCCACAAACTCGTAAGAATATATTAAAATCCCGATGCTGTTTCTCACGCATCTGGGTTGTAAGTGGTAAAATCAATCGTCACGAAGTTAAATAACGCTGATAGATTTACGACTTTGCTGGTAAAGAATGAGATGCTCTACACTGATACATAACTGACAAGCGATTACTAGAAGAATGTTGCAATGTTATTCCTCCCCCCATTATTCGAGCACTTGCCCCTGTATCAAACTTCAAATCTGGCAACACTCAGTGGGGGTTGAGATGGATTGTATCCATCAGCCGTTAGTCGATCAGCATTCTTGAAGTAGAAGCAAGACCGTAAATTAAGGGCGGCTACCAGACAAGGCATCTGCACTTTTTCATCCGTTCATGTCGGAAGGGCGGAGCATGCCAAATGCCCGTCAAACCATAAAGCTGATGACTGCCTCTCCTGACCTCAACCGATTGCTAGATTGCCTGCGCTTAGAAGATCAAGCTGAAAAACTCGCCCGGCTGAAGAACTTTACCGATGATGATTGGAAACTCGTCTATCACCAGGCGCGCCGGCATGAACTGATCTCGCTTCTTTATGGCGCCCTCAACCACCCAGGCGACCTCCTGGCGCTTCCCGACTGGCTGAGGGAGAGCCTGCGCCAGCATTGCCTGCACACTACCCGGCGCAACCTGCTCCTCCAGCACGAAATCAGCACGGTTTTACCCCAATTGGAGGCCGCAGGCATCCCAGCCATCATCTTGAAAGGGCTGCACCTGGCCGAGTTGGTCTACCAGGATATCTCTTTGCGCCCGATGGTAGATGTGGATCTGCTGGTCAAAGAACAGCATCTTGAGGCTGCGGGGCAGATCATGACCCAGGCGGGTTTCACCCCCTACCTGCCTTTACAATTCGAACATCCCCAAAGTCATCATCACCTGCCCCCATTCTGTAAACCCGGCATTGCGGTCATCGAAATCCACTGGGGCATCCTCCCGCCTGCCATGGGATTGAATATCGATCTGACGGGTCTATGGCAGCGCGCCAGACCTGTTTCGATTGCCGGGATCAGCACGCTGACCCTTTCCCCAGAGGATCTGCTCCTGCACCTGTGCGTTCATTTTCACCAGCACAATTTCAAGCTTGGCTTGAAACATCTGTACGATATCGCCGCAGCACTCAAGTTTTATCGAGGGACTCTGGATTGGGATCAGATAATTCTGCGTGCTCAACAGTGGGGCGCCAGCAAACAGGTCTTCCTGGTGCTGCACCTGGCGCATGAACTGCTGAATGCTCCGGCACCGGCGCAGATGCTGGCATCTCTTGAGCCAGTTGGTTTCAACGCTCAAATTGAAGCCATGATCCGCAGCCGAGTCCTGAAAACTTCTGGACAGCCGATCATCCACCCCGAACTGGTGCGGCTGCGCAGCAGCCTGCCCCTCAAGGAGAAAATCTCTGCCTTCTTGCGGACAGTTTTTCCCCCCTCTGCCTATCTCGCCAGAATGTATCACTTACCCCTGGACTCAAAAATCGTCTATCTATATTATTTTGTGCGTCTGAAAGATCTGCTCGGGCAGTATGGACGGCAAATCTGGCTGATGCTGCGCAACGACCCAGGTACGCAGGGCTACACCAGCCAGGAAAACATGCTGGACGCCTGGCTCACGGCTCCTTGATCTACGGGCTAAAACAAAGAAAACGCCTCGATGGAAAACTTGCCAGCCAAACCTGTTTCGTCAAGATACCTGATCACCGGCGGCGCCGGGTTCATCGGCGGGCACCTGTGCGAACTGCTGCTGAATGATGGGCACCAGGTCACTGCCATCGACGACCTGTCCACCGGGCGGATCGAAAACATCCGCCATCTGCAAAGCCAGCCGGGCTTCCAGTTTGTGCGCGAAACCATTGCCAACGCCCAGGTGCTGGATCGCCTGGCCAGCCAGGCGGACATCATCATCCACCTGGCGGCTGCGGTGGGCGTCAAGCTGATCGTCGAGAATCCCGTGCACACCATCCGCACCAACATCATGGGCACCGAGGCGGTGCTGACGACCGCCCATCGCTATGGCTGTAAAGTGCTGATCGCCTCCACCTCCGAAGTTTACGGCAAGGGAGTGAAAATCCCCTTCCGGGAAGATGATGACTGCCTGATCGGTCCCACCACGCACAGCCGCTGGGCCTATGCCACCTCCAAGGCTGTAGACGAGTTCCTGGGCCTGGCTTATCACCAGCAGTTTGGGCTGCC
>JAFGQI010000121.1 GCA_016935755.1 Anaerolineales bacterium | reverse complement strand
GCCACGCCCATCACGTTGTAGTGCGGCGAGACCTTCTCCGCGCCGTAGTAGGTCATGGTCAGCAGCGCGCCGCCAGGCCGCAGCAGCGGCTGGAAGGCCCGCGCCAGGGCGGTGAATGAATACACACTGACATCCAGCGCCAGATGGAAGCCCGCCCGGCTGGTGTTGTAATACGGCCCGGTCAGCTCGTCGCGATTGGCGAAGGCGATCGAGTGCACCAGGATATCCACCTGCCCAAAGACCTCCGCGGCGCGCTCCGCCACGCGGATAATATCCTCATCACGGGTGACATCGCACGGCTCAACAAAGCTGCAGCCGATCGAATCGGCCAACGGGCGGGCGCGGCGCTCCAACGCCTCCCCGGCATAGCTGAGACCCAGGCGCGCCCCGTGCTGGTGGAAGGCCTGGGCGACGCCCCAGGCGATCGAACGATCATTCGCCAGCCCAAAGACCAGCGCCGTCTTACCCTCTAAAAGGCTCATGTTTCCTCCGGATGACAAGACAAGATGCATATATAACCCTATCCGGCCCATGCCGTCACGCCGCGAAGGGTCTGGTTTTTTTATTGTAATGCAATATAATGAAAACATGAACACGAACTCTTCCCCCGACTATGAGTCTTACCTTTCCCCGTTCACCTGGCGCTACGGCAGCCCGGCCATGCGCCAGATCTGGAGCGAAGCCCATAAGCGCCGCCTGTGGCGCAGGCTGTGGGTGGCCCTGGCCGAGGCGCAGGCCGAGTTCGGCCTGGTCACGCCCGAGCAGGCGGCGAATCTGCGCCAACACATGGAGCAGGTGGACGTGCCGCGCGCCCTGGCGATCGAGGCCGAAATCCAGCATGATCTGATGGCCGAGCTGAAAGCCTTCGCCGAACAGGCCCCGCTGGGCGGAAAAATCCTGCACCTGGGCGCCACCTCCACCGACATCGAGGACAACGCCGATGTGCTGCGTCTGCGGCAGTCGCTGGAACTGCTGCTGGAGAAACTGAGCGGCTTGCTGATGGCCTTTGCCGAAAAGATCGATGCTTACGCCGACACCCCGCTGATGGCCTTCACCCACCTGCAGCCGGCCGAGCCATCCACGCTGGGCTACCGCCTGGCGCAGTATGCCCAGGATCTGCTGCTGGACTGGCAAGCGCTTTCCCAGGCGCGCCAGGAGCTGCGCGGCAAGGGCTTCAAGGGCGCGGTGGGCGCCTCGGCGGCTTACGCCGAGCTGCT
This sequence comes from Anaerolineales bacterium, assembly GCA_016935755.1. GTDB lineage: Bacteria > Chloroflexota > Anaerolineae > Anaerolineales > UBA4823 > JAFGQI01. The sequence goes on along the minus strand of JAFGQI010000121.1, from coordinate 14,730 downwards.
GGGGGTGGAGAACCTGCCGCGCTTCGAGCAGCGCCTGTCCGAGCTGCTTGAGCTGCCCTTCTTTCCGGTCGCCACCCAGGTCTACCCGCGCAAGCAGGACTACCTGGTGACCTGCGCTTTAGCCGGGCTGGGCGGCAGTCTGTACCGCTTCGCCTTCGACCTGCGCCTGCTGCAGTCCCCGCCCATCGGCGAGCTGAGCGAGCCTTTCGGCCAGAAGCAGGTCGGCTCGTCGGCCATGCCCTTCAAGCGCAACCCGGTCAGCGCCGAGAAGATCGACTCGCTGGCCCGCCTGCTGGCCCAGGCGCCGCGCCTGGCCTGGGATAACGCCGCCCACTCGCTGCTCGAGCGCACCCTGGACGACTCGGCCAACCGGCGCATCCTGCTGCCGGAGGCCTTCCTGGCGGCGGATGAGCTGCTGATCACCGCCAGCCGGATCATCTCGGGTTTGCAGGTGAATCTGCCTGCCCTGCAGCGCAACCTGGCGATCTACGGCCCCTTCGCCGCCACCGAGCGGGTGCTGATGGCCCTGGGCAAGGCCGGCGCCGACCGCCAGGCGATGCACGAGCGGCTGCGCCAGCATGCCCTGACCGCCTGGCAGGCGGTGCAGTCCGGGGGGGACAACCCGCTGGTGGAACTGGTGGCGCGAGAGCCTGAGTTCTGCCGCTACCTGCCCGAGGCGGAGCTGCGCAGCCTGATGGACGCCAGCCAGCATCTGGGTGACGCGGCGGAGAGAGCGAGGGAGATGGCGAGGGAGATTGTAAAAATCTTTTAATCTGGCATGAAGGAACAGCAACAGTTCAAAGTTGAGCCCGCTCCCCTGATACAATGGGACAAAGGCATGTATAAAAGTGTCATGATTGCAGGGGCAATTATTATCGTGTGCCTGGTTTTATTCTTTAGCTATTCTTATATCAGAGATCATCCTGCTGAACCTGTAGCTGGAGGCGACTTTCCCAGCCAACCTGTCTGGATATTTGAAGCCTCCGAACGGATTACATCTTCTCCTGTCTCTTCAAATGGGCAAATCTTCTTTAGAACTAAAAATTGGATCTATGCAGTCGATGCATCCACGGGGGTAAAAATCTGGCGCAGTGCATCTTTGAATAAAAGTACGCCCAGCCTGGCGCCACTGATTGCCAAGGATCGATTGATTATTTCTGAAGAATATTCCAATATTGGGGTCTATTCGATAGAGACTGGCTACCGCCTGTGGTCCACAAATACGTATCTCGAAGGGATCCAAGATCCAACGCGTATAGAGTCCATGGTCAATGATTCAAACACTGTATTTGTGGCTCGAGAGAGCCATAAACTGACTGCCTACAGCCTGAGTAAAGGGACAATTCTTTGGTCTGTCTGGGTACCTAGCCGTACAGGACTGTATTTGGCTGTAGGCCCTCAAATCATTTACCTTGCTGCCCATGATATCCTTAGAGCGTACGACTCTACCTCGGGGAAGATGCTTTGGGAAAAAACTTTCGATACACTGGTCGGTCCGATTGCCTTCGACAATAACACCCTGTATGTTGCTGTGAATTTCGGACATATCAGCCTGATTGCCTTTGAACCAATAACTATGTCAGAGATATGGGCAATCCCATCACAAGCCAGTGGAATTTATGATCCCGTCATCATTGCAATGGATAAGCAGTATGTATTTCTCGGGAGCAAACACTTGGCTGCTATATCTAAGGAAACCGGTCAGATTTTATGGAACACCCAGTTTACCTACTGGTTAGAGCAACCAGTAATACTGGGAGATCAGATCTACGTCAGGAACATTGGTACGACTCTCTTTGGATTTAGCCTGCGAAATGGACAGGAACAAAGCCGCCTAACTATTCAAGCAAATTATGCCATGGGTAACGCGCCTGACCGAAGCCCAATCGCAGCTGACAATTTTCTCATCGTTCCTTTTGGAGATCATCGGTTGATGGCTTACGACCCATGATGCAAGAAGCCACTCTAATCGCACAGAAGCCAGGTGCATTGCACTTCCCAAGTGCATTGCACCTGAGTGGCGGGGGCTTGCACCTGCGCGTTTATCCAGATATGCTCTTTACACCGCATCCTTCGCCACTGCCAGATGCTCAGCCTCATCCATAAACAGGGCGAACATGGGATAGTCGCCAGCCCGCTGGCAAAGCTATGTTCCAGCTCGCTTTCGCTTTTCCGCCTGGATGGGTACTTCGCGCTGATAAACGCCCTGCTGGCGCTCCAGCAGACCCAGTTCCACCAGCCCTCGCCGCAGAGCCGCCACATCCTCATGGAAATCCAACAGGATGCCGTTGACCTCCCGCTCGCTGTACTCGCGCCCGGGCTCAAACTCTTCCACGATGCGCTCCAGGATCACCTGGCGCTTTTTCAGCTGCGCCGGGATGCTCACCAGCCGCCCGCGCCGCAGGAAGGTGTCCAGCACCTTCTGGCGGTAGGCGTCTTCTTCCACATTACCGGCCAGACCTGGCTGCGGCAGGGAGATCATCTCGGCAATGGTTTTCGCCAGCGCCTGGCTGTTGAGCGAAAACACCTGGTAATACTGATCCTTGTGGGATTGCAGCAGCCCAGCCTGGGTCAGCAGGGCCAGGTGGTGCGAGATGGTGGCCGGGTTAAGCATCAGGATGGCCGCCAGCTCCTCGCCGTGGCGCGGTTTGCTCTGCGCCAGGTTCAGGATCAGCAGCCGGGCAGGGTGTCCCAGCGCCTTGAAGAACCCGGCTCTTTTTTCGAGATCGGCCTCAGCGGGACTGTTCATTACCCAGCCTCCTTCCCGTGGCGCGCTGATAGCAGAAAGCATAAATGCTCAGCGCATGCTCGATCGCCGCCAGCTTGATCTGCTCCTTGACCAGGTTTTCCTGGTCGCCAAGCGCCCGCAGCAGTTCGATCTCGTGGCGGCTGTGGGTGGTGTGTTCGGCGATAATCCATTGAAACGCACGCGTGACCTTTTCCAGTTCGGGTTGGTCGGCGGCGAGGATGGCTTCGAATTCTGGCTGCATGGTGGAACTCCCTGATCCTATATGAAGTTTATCATATCAATATAATTTAATTGATATGAAATTAATCATATAGGATTATACTATTTAATTTGATAATTGTCTAATTAGAAAGGCGCATAATAGCGAATATAAGCCAGGTAACCCTTAGGGGGGACCGCGACAACCTGCCCGGCTTGCGGAGCAATAGAGTCTTTTCGGTCCATGCTGACCAGCCTTCCATAGAGAAGCGAACCAAGCTTTGAAAGAAATACCACATTTCTTTCAAAGCGCCAGGCTCTTTGAAAGCTGATTTTCAATGATGGCTTGTTTTCAGGAAAATGGCCGATTATCTGACCTTACCCAGCCCGGATCGTCGCCTCCCGCTCCGGCCCCACCGAGACGAAGCTCACCGGCGTGTTCACCAGCTCCTCCACCCGGCGCACATAAACCTGGGCGGCGGCGGGCAGGGCGGAGAAGATGCGCGCCTCTTTGGTCGAGCGCTGCCAGCCAGGCAGTTCGATGTATTCGGGCTGGCAGCCCGCCAGCCAGTGGGCATCGCCCTCCCAATAGCGGCGGCTCTCGACGCTGTCCGGGCGGCGGTAGCCGGTGCAGATCTTCACCACCGGCAAGGTGTCCAGCACATCCAGCTTGGTCAGGGCCAGCCCGGTGACGCCGTTGAGCTGGCAGGTGAAGCGCACCAATTCGGCGTCAAACCAGCCGCAGCGCCGCGCCCGACCGGTGACCGTCCCGTATTCCTGGCCCTCGCGCTGCAGCGTCTGGCCCACTTCGTCGGTCAGTTCAGTGGGCATCGGCCCAGCGCCCACCCGGGTGGTATAGGCCTTGGCCACGCCGACCACCTTATCAATCCAGTGCGGGGCAATCCCCAACCCGGCGCAGGCCCCGCCCGCCAGGGTGACCGAAGCGGTGCAGAAGGGATAGGTGCCCCAGTTGTTATCCAGCAAGGCTCCCTGGGCGCCCTCCAACAGCACGTTGCTTCCCCGCTGCAGCGTTGCCTGCAGCAGGCCAAATGGCTCGCGCACCCACTGCTGCACCTGGGCGAACTGCGCCAGCTTCTCCTGGTAGACTGCTTCCAGTTCCAGCGGCTGCAGGCCAAAAGCCTGCAGGATGGGGTTCTTAATCGCCAGCTGCAAGCGCAGTTTATCCATAAACTGCTGGGGGTCGAACAGGTCATACAGCTGGATGCCGTTATAGCTGACCTTGTCGGCGAAGACCGGCCCTATGCCGCGCCCGGTGGTGCCGGTGCGCGCCCCACCCTTGGCCTGCTCGAAGATGCTCTCGATCAGCGGGTGATAGGGCATAACCACGTTGCAGCGCGGCGAGATCCACAGCCGCTCGCCGGGGTCAAGGCCTGCCTGGCGGAACATCTCGATCTCGCTGATCAGTGTCGCCAGGTTGACCACCACGCCCGGCCCAATCACACAGGTTGCGCGCGGGTTGAACAGCCCGTTGGGCATTAGGCGCAGCTTGAACGTGCCAAACTGGTTGATCACGGTATGCCCGGCGTTATCACCCCCGTTGAAACGCGCAACGATCTCGGCGTGTTCTGCTAAAACATCGACAAACTTACCCTTGGCTTCATCGCCCCACTGGCATCCCACTACTGCTGTAACGGTCATGTGGATATCCTCCCGAGCAAATCTCCCGCGCCGAGGTTCAGGCCGCTCCGCCGCCCCGGCTGGCTTTTTCTTTCTTGAAGCGCGCATCGCGCTCCAGAGTCAGGCGCAGACCATCTTCCAGGGAAAAGCGCGCCTGGTAGCCCAGCTTCTCCCGCGCTAAACCCAGATCGGCGCGCATGCGCGAGACGCCAGGGTCATTGCGCGGGTTGACAATCGCCTCTGCCTTCAACCCGGTCACCTCCATGATCGCCCGCAGCAGGTCGCGGATGCTGGTCTCGCTGCCGCTGCCCACGTTGATCACCAGGTGGTTGATGCTGGGGGCGGTGGAGGCGGAGATCATCGCGCTGACCACGTCATCCACGAAGACATAATCGCGCGTCTGACCGCCATCCCCGTGCATGACCACGCTGCCGCCGCGCAGCACCTGGCGCAAGAAATTGGGGATCACCGGCGGGTGCGAGGCGGGCAGATGCTGCCCAGGGCCATAAGCGTTGAAGACCCGCAGGCTGACCGTCTCGATGCCCCACAGGTCGCCGATGGTGTGCACATAGTATTCCGCCGCCAGCTTGGAAACTGCATAGGGCGAGCGCGGGTTGGGTGTGGCGCTTTCTTTGAGCGGCTGGGCGCCCTGGTCGCCATACACCGCTCCAGAAGAAATGAACACCACCCGCCGCACACCCACATCGCGCATGGCCTCCATCAGGCTGACCGTGCCGCCGACATTGGTGGCGTTGTATTCGCGCGGATACAACACCGATTCGGGCACTGAAACCCGCGCCGCCAGGTGATAGACGCAGTCGATATCCTGCAGCAGCGTCCACAGCTTGGGTCGATCGTTGACATCACCGCGGGTGAAGAGCACATCCTGCGAAACCGCCTCTGGATCGCCGGCAGAAAGATCGTCGATGCCGCGCACCTGATGCCCTTCGCGCACCAGGTAATTGGCCAGATTGGAACCCAGAAAACCGGCCACGCCGGTGATGAGGAAATTCATTTTTGACCTGCCATCTCCTGCTTAGGGTCTACGACCCGGATATAATTGCCATTATAGCATGACACAATGGTAAAATTCGCCTGTATGCTAACCCTGCAAAAGCTGTTCCAATTTCTGCGCTATACCCTGCCCGGCGTACTGCGCACCATGCTGGGCTTTCTGGTGGGGATGCTCCTGCTGAGCACCAGCAGCCTGACTCCGGCTGACCGCACTGAGCAGGTGCGCGCCTTCACGCGCCAGATCGAGTTTGATTATGTCGCCTGGACGGTTAACGCCTTGCAGGTCAAACTATTTGAGTTCGCCACCGGCGCCAGCGCATACCTGGAGACAGAGAGACGCGGCGAGCTGGTGCGAGAGTACATGAAGCTGGTTGCCCAGATCCAGAGATATGAATACGAGTTGGATCTGATCTATGCCGACCCGGCTGTCCAGGATCCCCAGACTGCCAGCCAGGCGCTGCGGAAAGAACTGGACGCCCTGTACGCTCAGCGCAACCTGGTCGGACCGGTGGCAGAGGCGATCTTACAGGAGCAGGTCAGCCTGGCGATCGCCCAGGCAGGGCTGAGCCTGGGCGGGCAGCCGCTGCCCCCAGTGATGTACCACAGCACGCCTCTGCCGCTGGCCCTGATCGTCTCACCACGCCAGGTCATCCGCCAGGACGAAAACATCTCCCTGGTGCCAGACTTCCCCGTAGACAGGCAAGCCGAGCTGGAGGCGCAGGTGGATCAGGCCCTGGATGTCTCCTCGCTGGTGGTGGAAATTGGTGGAGTGGGTGTTTATCCCACTATGGTGCAGCAAACCAGCGCGCTGGACTGGCTGAGCGAGGTAGTGGCGCATGAGTGGATCCACAATTACCTCACGCTGCGCCCATTAGGCGCGAACTATATGACCAGCCCCGAGCTGCGCATCATGAACGAGACCACTGCATCCATCGCAGGAAAAGAACTGGGGCGTCTGGTGTTGGAGATCTACTACCCAGAACTGCTGCCCCCACCCGAACCGCCGCCAGGGGAACAGCCGGCGCCCGAGCCGCCGGCATTCGACTACCGCCTGGAAATGAACGTGACCCGCCGTACAGTTGACGCGCTGCTGGCGGAGGGCAAAATTGAAGAGGCGGAAAAATATATGGAAGAGCGCCGCGTCATCTTCTGGCAGAACGGCTACCGCCACCTGCGTAAAATCAACCAGGCCTATTTTGCTTTTTACGGCGCCTACGCTGATGAACCTGGCGGGGCGGCTGGCGTCACCGAAGATCCAATAGGAGCGGCTGTGCGAGCCTTGCGCCAGGCCAGCCCTTCGCTGGCAGCCTTCATCAACCGGATGTCCTGGATGACCTCCTACGAGCAGCTGCTGCAGGCCGTGCAAGTGCCTGCTCCCTGACAAAACCCATCTCAACAGGTTAATCCTCAGCTAAACTCGCGGTTCAATTTCACTGGTAAAATGGTGTGATTCTTAAGGTTATTAAAGAAAGCGTGCACTATGATCACGAAGATGAAATTCTCGCCAAGATCGTTGAGCCTGCTGCTCCTGCTGGCGCTGGTGCTGGGGGCCTGTGCTCCCAGATCCACAGCGACCAGCGCGCCGCAGGCCACACAACCAGTGGCCCAGCCCTCCGCGCAGACCATACAGCAGCCCACCTGCCATCCGCCGGTAAAGCAGCCCACCCAGGAGCAGTCCGTCCTGCCGCTGCCCAACGACAAGGATTGGTCCAAGGGCCCGGCTGATGCTTATGTCACGATCCTGGAATACAGCGACTTCGATTGCCCGGCCTGCACTGCCCTGGCATTTGTGCTGGCGGAGCTGCTGGCCGACTACCCGGATGACCTGCGCATCATCTTCCGCCACTACCCGCTGAACACTCACTCCATGTCTCTCGTGACAGCCCAGGCCGCCGAGGCGGCTGGCCTGCAGGGCAAGTTCTGGGAGATGCACGACCTGCTCTATGAGACTCGCCCAGAATGGGGCGAATTGATGCCCGAAGAGTTTCCCGAGTGGATCACTTCCCAGGCCAGGCAGTTGGGCCTGGACGAGGGGAAATTTGCCAGCGACCTGACCAGCGATGCGCTGGTAGACCAGGCCCAGGAAGCCTGGGAGACCAACTCCGCCCTGGGTATGCCAGGTACACCCTTCCTGATGATCAATGGGCGCCAGTACAACGGCCGCACCGATCGCGCCAATCTGGAGGCGGTTATCCAGGTGCTGTTATTGGAAAAGCGCCAGTTCAGCGATTGCCCGCCGTTTTCTATCGACCCGAGCAAACAATATACAGCCACCCTGCACACTGAGAAAGGTGATATCACCATTGAGCTTTTCGCCGATAAAGCTCCCCTGGCGGTGAACAGCTTTGTTTACCTGGCCCGGCAGGGCTGGTTCGATGGCGTGACCTTCCACCGGGTCATCCCGGGCTTTGTGGCCCAGGCGGGCGACCCCAGCGGCACCGGTTTTGGCGGCCCAGGGTACACCTTCGATGTAGAACCCTCCCCCTCGCTCACTTTCGATGGTCCTGGCGTACTCGGGATGGCGAACGCTGGCCCTGGCACCAACGGCAGCCAGTTCTTCATCACCTATGCCGCCGCCCACCAGCTAGACGGCAGCTATACGATCTTTGGCCGGGTGATCTCCGGGATGGACGTGGCTCAGAAGCTCACTGCCCGCGATCCCAGCACAGGGTTAGACCTGCCTCCGGGCGATAAAATCATCAGTGTCACCATTGAAGAACAATAACAGCGCTTCGAATTTTCATGCCTACAGCGCCCTGCAGGTTGTTTTCAGCCTGCTGGCGATGCTGTTCCTGTGGGGTGCAGCACTGATCCTGGCTCTGCTGGGAGCAGTCGAGCTGTTGGGCCCTTCAGCCGGCTTTGAGGCGGCTCTACCCCTTTTTCTGATGTCCGCCACATCCTTCTTCACCGGCTTGCTCCTGCTGCCCTGCGCAGGATACGCCTTTTGGCGCCTGATGGGCCGCCGCATCACCCACCAACCTGCGCTGCCGCGCTTCCTGCGCCCATCGCTGCTCATCCTGGCCTATCCATTGATTATCTTATTGGGCTTTGGTCTCAGCCGGGTGCCCGCCCTGGCCTGGCTGCTGCTGCCGCCCATACATATCCTGGCGGTTGGTCTGCCGGTGCTCTGGCTGACCTACCTGGCAGTGCGCAACCGGCCGGGTGAAACTACCTCTCGCCTGGGTTCACCGCAGCGCGCCTGGGGTGTGTTTGGCAGCAGCCTGGTGCTCAGTCCTGTGTTGGTGCTTGCGGCGGAGGGTTTTACCATCCTGGTGATGATCGTGCTGGCAACCATTGTCATCATGGGCCAGCCTGAACTGATGCGCGAGCTGAGCGACCTGCGCCCGATGATCTCTCCCAACGGCGATCTGTCTCAGGATGCCCTGGTGCAGGCTTTGATCCCTTACCTGGTTCGCCCAGGCGTGATCCTGTCCGTGCTTGGACTGGCCGCCCTGATTGTGCCGCTGATCGAAGAACTGCTCAAACCGATCGGCGTCTGGCTGCTGCTGGGGCGCAAGATGACCCCGGGGGCAGGCTTCGCGGCCGGAGCATTGAGCGGCGCAGCGTATGCCCTGGCAGAAAGCCTGGCCTTCACCGCCAATGGGGAGACCTGGGGCATTGCCGTTATCGTCCGCGCTGGCACCGCCGTGGTGCATATCCTGAACACAGCCATCCTGGGTTGGGCCATCGCGCGGCTGTTCCAAAAACCCAGACCGCCCGCCAGGAAGGGCTGGATGACCCGGGTCGGGCAATTCTTGCTCGCCTACCTGGGCGCGGTGCTGATCCACGGCGTGTGGAACGGCCTGACAGTGATGGCGAGCTTTACCGCCCTGGGCGCCCTGCCAGAGGCTCCGGCGCTGCCCGGCTGGCTGACTGTGCCAGGGAAGGCGGCCCCCTTCCTGCTGGTTGGCATGGCGCTGGCTGGCTTTTGGGCCTTGATCTGGGCCAACCGAAAATTGACCCGCCCACTGGCCCCGGCTGCGGCTGGTCTTCCCGCCAGTATTGAACACCTGCCTGTGGAGGCACAAATGACTGCGCCCGGCAACCCGGCTGGCCCCGACCCTGCCGCACAACCCACTTCCGGAGAACCTGATGGAACTGCTCCAATTCCTGATTGATCTTTTTTTACATCTCGACGAACATCTGAGCTCGATTATTCAAACCTATGGCACCTGGACCTACCTGCTGCTCTTCCTGGTCATCTTCATGGAGACCGGGCTGGTGGTCACCCCATTCCTGCCAGGCGACTCGCTGCTGTTTGCCGCCGGCACCTTTGCTTCCCCAGCTCTGGGCTCATCCCTGAACATCGGCCTGCTGTGGCTGCTGCTGTGCATTGCGGCGGTTGCCGGGGACACAGCGAACTATTGGATCGGGCATTTCATTGGCCCGCGCGCCTTCAGCGGCGAAATCCGCTTTCTAAAGAAAGAATATCTGGACCGCACCCACGCCTTCTACGAAAAGCACGGTGGCAAAACCATTATCCTGGCGCGCTTCGTGCCCATCATCCGCACCTTTGCCCCTTTTGTAGCCGGAGTTGGCGCGATGACCTATGGTCATTTCATCGCATATAATGTTGTTGGGGGTATTCTCTGGGTAACCCTGTTCACCTTCGGGGGCTATTTCTTCGGCAACCTGCCCTTTGTCAAAGATAACTTCTCCCTGGTGGTCATCGCCATCATCCTGATCTCAGTGATGCCGGCGGTGGTCGAGGTGATTAAAGAGCGCAGGCGTCCGGCAAGCAAAGCCGAAGCATAGTTATTGGATGATTGCGGACAGCAAACTGTCCACAATTATCCCTATCATATTCTGCCGCACGCTACCGCCAGGGCGATGGCATGATCCTGGCTGTGGCTCAGGCTGATCGACCAGTTCGCCAGCCCGAGCGCCATGGCGCGTTCCGCCGCCGCGCCATGCAGGTGCAGCACCGGCTGCCCCAGCTCTCCCAGGCGGATTTCGATCTCCCGCCAGCCCACCAGTCCAATCCCGGTGCCCAGAGCCTTGGCGACCGCTTCCTTGGCAGCAAAGCGCGCCGCCAGCGAAGGCAGGCGCCCCTGGCAGTCCAGAATCTCCTGCGGGGTGTAGATGCGCTGCAGCAGCCGCTCCCCATGCCGCTGGAGAGCGCCGCCCAGACGTTCGATTTCGATCAGATCGATCCCTGAGACCAGCTCCATCGATAATCCTCAAGGTCCAGCGACAGCCACCGCCAGGCAATCCGGATCCAGGTAGGTGCGGGCAGCTTGCAGCACCTGGTCAACAGTTACAGAGCGGATCAGCTCCGCATAATGCTGATAATGATCCAGCCTGAGCCCGTAGCGCTCCAAATTGATCAAGGCCGAGGCCATACCGGCGTTCGATTCCAGTGAGAGCGGCAGCCGCCCGATGTAATTGGCCTGACTGTCAGCCAATTCCTCCGCCTCAACCGTCTGGCTGACAAAGCGGCGAATCTCCTGGCGGATCAAGTCCACTGCCCGTTCGACATTCTGGGGATCCACTCCGGCGGAAACCTGCCACGGCCCTGGCCCAATCCCGCCGCTCAGGCTGCTGCCGGCGTAATAAGCCAGCCCGGCTTTCTCTCTCACCACCTCCCCAATGCGCCCCATCATACCAAACTGTCCCAGGATGTTGTTGCCCAGCGAGGCGGCGTAATAATCAGGAGAAGCGCGCCGTGGGCCAGCCGCCCCCATGACAAGATCCGTTTGGGATTTTCCTGAAATAACGACCTTCCTGGATACCATCCCGTCTAAAGGCTGCACGGGTGGCAGTTCTGGCGGCTGCGGTTGGGCAGGATTCTGCCAGTCGCCCAACACCCGGTTCGCTTTTTCCATCGCCTGGGCTGGCTCGACTGCACCGACGATCACCAGCGCCATGCCAAGCGGCCCGTAATAGCGGCGGTGAAAATCGAGCAGGTCGGCCTGCTTGATCGTCTGAATGGTTTCCGGGAAGCCTTCTTCCGGGCGGCTGTACGGGTGGCCGCGGTAAACCAGCTGGTCAAAGGCCAGCGAAGCCATCTCGCCAGTGTCCTGGGCGCGGATTGCCAGCGAGGCAAGCAGCTGGCCGCGCAGGCGCTCGACCTGCTCTTCAGGGAAAATGGGTGCCCGCAGAATCTCTGCCGCCAGCCCCAGCAAGAGATCCAGGTCTTCCGCCAGGGCTTTGCCGCTGAATGTTACCGTGTGTACGCCTCCCCCCACTCCCAGGCTGGCTCCGGCAGATTCCAGGGTGTCGTAAATTTGCTGAAAGGAGCGGCGCTGTGTGCCGCGCATCAAGGCGGAGGCGGTGAAGTCAGCCAGGCCGAGCTTATCATCCAGGTCGAACAGGCCCCCGGCCTGCAGGTAGCCCTGCACGACCACCGATGGGCTGTTGAAGTTGGCCCGGCTCAGCACAATCATGCCATTGGGAAGCTGCTGGCGAAAAATATCCTCAGGCCCTGGCAGCGAGTGAACGCTTGAGTTTTGATTGCTATGCATCGCTATGTTCCTCCGCTTCTGCCCAGGCGCCCCGGCCTCCCGGTAAATAAACGCCCAGCACCCGGTTCTGTGGGCGCAAATATTCCTGCGCCACGCGCTGGACCTCTTGCGGAGTAACCGCCGCCAACCTGGACAGGTACTCCAGGAACCAATCATAATCGGCAAACATCTCGCTCAGCCCCAACCAGAAAGCCTGGTTGGTGATGCTCTCGCTGCCATAAGCAAACAAGGCTCGCGCTTGTTTAACCGCCCGCTCGACCTGCGCCGCCTCGGGCGGCGCCTGCTGCAAGCGTTGAATTTCCTCATCCATCACTCCCACCACCGCCTCAACACGGCTGCGCGGGTGGACAATCGCCATGATGGAGTAGATGAAGGGATCGATCGTCGCCTGGATGCTGCCATGCAGGCTGATCGCCAGTTCGCTCTCCACCAGGGCGCGATACAGGCGGGAAGTCTTATTCGAAATGCCGCCGCCGAACATATTCAAGTTGCTGGGGCCGGTGAGCAGACTATCCAGCACCATGAAGGGAAAAAAGTCGGGATGAGCAGCTGCCGGAGCATGATAGGCTGCTTCCATATAGATGGTTTCTCCCGGGCCTTCGACAGTCACACGCCGCTCGCCCGGCTGGGGCGGCTCAGGTCGGCTGCTCCGATGAGGCTTTTCGGCGGCAGGCATCCCATCATAGAGCTGACGCAGGCGTTCCAGGATGCGTTCAGTTTCGAAATCGCCCGCCATTGCCAGGACAGCATTCGAGGGGGTGTAATGAGCGCGATAATGATGATACAGATCATCGCGCTGCATGCTTTCCAGATCGACCAGGTCGCCGATTACTTCGTGATGGTAGCTATGGACGCGAAAAGCCGCCGCCTGCACCTCCTCGTTCAGCCGGAAGAGCGGGTCGTTTTCATTCCCCTGGCGCTCAGAGATGATCACTGTCCGTTCAGCGGCAAATTCCCGAGGATCGAAGAGGCTGTTGACCATGCGGTCCGCCTCCAGACGCATCGCCAGGTCGATGCGGTCGGCTGGCAGTGTCTCAAAATAGGTTGTCCAATCCAGGTAAGTGAAGGCATTCCACACGCCGCCCTCGCGCGAGATGGCTCGATCCAGCACTCCGGATGGAAATAGAGACGTGCCCTTGAACTGCATGTGCTCCACCCAGTGCGAAGCGCCCGTGATCCCTGACACTTCATCCCGCGAACCCACCCGATACCAGACCCAATGGCTGATCAGGGGAGCGGTGTGGATTTCTTTCAGCAGAACTAATAAGCCGTTCGGCAGCGTGAGACGGGTAATGGTCATACCGCCTCATTCCGCTCCCAGGAACAGGCTGCAGAACCAGCCAGTCAGCGGCCCACAGAAGGGAGTAGCATTCCAGGAACCGGGCATGCTCTCCAGGAGCTGTTTGTATGGATATACTACGCTCTGTAAACCAACGAAAGGCTCGTGCAGCTCGGTCTGGGCCAGATCGATGTCCACAGGCACCTGCAGGTTAACCGGCACGTTGAGCACCACCGGGATGGTCTGGTTGACCGGCACAATCAGATCCAGGGCAATGTTGAGCTCGGTGCCTTTTTTCAAAATCAGATCCAGCTTGACCGGCGAGTTGTTCAGGAAAATGGTGGCATTCTTGACTGCGGTATCCTGAGTCAGGGTGACCAGCGTATTCTGCTTCAAGGGCAGGTCGAACACCACCGGGATGTTGTCCTGCACCTGGATGGTGTCCACTACCTGGATAGTGGTGCGAATATGAGCGTTATCCATCTTGACAAAGTTCTCGTGCAGACCGCCGATCAATTGGTTCTGCACCAGGCTCTTCAGGCCGAACAATTCCCGCCCCAACAGGATCAGCACAGCGATCAGGATCACATTGACAGTCAGCGAAATCAGGCTGGCAATGCTCCAGAAAGCCGGCCCGACCTGGCCGCGCCAGAGCAGGTGATCCAGGTCCGACCTGGAGAAGTTCAGCTTGGGCAGGTTTGGCCTGGGCAAGTTCAAGGGCAGGAACCGGCTGGGCTCAGGTCGCCGCGGCTCGTCTTCTTGATCCTGGGGGAGGGGTGGGATTTGATTCATCGCATTCTCCTCTTCTATGCAGGTGCGAGACTGCCAAAATTGATGCACAAACTATAGCACAAACAAAGATTTTAGCCAATAGCGAAACCAGCTTAGAAAATGATTAATATCTATTCAATATGTATACAATTCCTTGACAAAATAGATAAATTGCATAAAATATATAAACATTACTTAGACAACTGAAGTCAGGTAAGCAAATAATCTTTAGACATCTCAAGGAGAATAAGATGAAACACTTTGTACTTTCCACCCTGCTCGTTTTTGCTCTGTTTTTAAGCGCCTGCGCCCCGCAGGCCACCCAGGCTCCCGCTGCTACTGAGCCGCCCAAGCCCACCGAGGCCCCCAAACCAACCGCCACGCCCGTCCCCCCGACGCCGGCTCCACAAGATATCGTTGACATCGCCGTGGAAGATGGCCGCTTCACTACCCTGGTGACTGCCCTGCAGGCCGCCAGCCTGGTCGAAACTCTGCAAGGCGAAGGCCCTTTCACCGTCTTCGCCCCGACTGATGAGGCTTTCGCCAAGCTGCCCGCCGGCACCCTGGACTCCCTGCTGGCCGACATTCCCCAGCTCTCCAACATCCTGCTCTACCAT
>JAFGQI010000120.1 GCA_016935755.1 Anaerolineales bacterium | reverse complement strand
TATTTAGCCGTTCTGGCCACTTCTGGAAATTCGGCAGACCATGTTTCAATTTTTAAAGTGCTGTTTTTTCAGTCAAGCCACAGATTTCTAAATCTATCTGTGTGAATCTGTGTTTATCTGTGGTTGTTCATATTCTTGCCGCCAGGGCAGGCGTCTTGGCGGTACAATAGCCGCATGACTCTGCTCGGATTTGACCTTGGCACCACCCACCTCAAGCTGGGCCTGTTCGGGCTGGACGGGCGCCAGCTGTATCTGGCCAGCCGCCCCAACCCGGCCAGCCGACATGCACAGGGCTATGCCTGCTACCATCCGCAGGAGGCCTGGCGGCAGGTGCAGTCCCTGCTGGACGAGGCGCTTGGCTGGCTGGAAGCCCAGGGCGGGGAGGCGGTGCGCGCCATCGGCGTCGCCAGCATGGCCGAGACCGGGCTGCTGCTCGACCGGCGCAGCGGGCAGGAGCGCACACCGCTGCTGCCCTGGTTCGACCCGCTGGCTTCCGCCCAGGCGGACGAACTGCGCCAACGCTTCGATCTGCGGGAGCGCTTCCTGGCGACCGGGCTGCGCGCTTCGTTCAAATGCCCGCTGGCGAAGCTGCTCTGGCTGCGGGAGAACGATCCGCAGGCCCTGGAGGGCGCGATCTGGCTTTCGGCAGCGGATTACATCGCCTACCGCCTGTGCGGCGAGATGGGCACGGACGCCTCGCTGGCGTCGCGCAGCTGTGCTTTTCGGATATACGAAAAACACTGGGAGGCGGAACTGCTGTCAGCCCTGGGCCTGCCGCCAGATCTGTTCCCAGTCGCGCAGCCTGCCGGGCAGCCGCTGGGCGGGCTGCGGGCGGAGTGGGCCAGAGCGAGCCTGCCCGCCGGGACCCCGGTGGCGGTGTGTGGTCACGATCACGTCTGCGCGGCTTTTGCCGCCCAGACCTTGCTGGCTGGACAGACAGACCAGACCCGAAAGGTCTCTCAGACCTTTCGGGTCTCCTTCGACTCGATGGGCACGGCGGAATCGCTGCTGGGCTCGCTCCCGGCCAGGCCGCTGGGTCAGGCGGAGTGGCGCTCGGGCTTTTCGTTCGGCTGTTTTGTCCGCCCGGGAGAGATGTACTGGGCCAGCGGGCTGTCCACCTCCGGCGGGGCGCTGGAGTGGCTGCGCGGCCTGCTGGGCGATCCGCCGCTGAGCTATGCGCAGCTGGATGCCTTGCTGGATGGTTCGCCGCCTGCTCCGGGGGAGATTATCTTCCTGCCCTACCTGGCCGGGCGCGGCGCGCCGCACAACGACCCGGCTGCCCACGGCTCCTTCCACGGCTTGAGCGCGGCCCACGGGCGGGCTGACCTGTACCGCGCCGTGCTGGAAGGCGCGGCATATGAGATGGAATTCGCCCGGCGCAGGGCGGTCGCGCTCACCGGCCAGCCCATCCAGCAGCTGGCGGCGGCAGGCGGCGGGACGCGCAACCCCCGCTGGCTGCAGATCAAGGCGGACGTGTCCGGCTGCCGGGTGGCAGTGCTGCCCGAGGCGCAGGCTGCCGCCCTGGGCGCGGCTCTGCTGGCGGGGCTGGGCAGCGGGGTCTACCCGCACTACGAGAGCTGCACGGCCCAGGTGCGCCGCCCGTCCCAGGTGGAATACCTGCCCGACCCGCAGCGGCGCGCCGCCTATGCGGCCATGTATGCGCGCTTTGAAGCGCTGATCGCCGATCCCGCAGGAGCTGCGCCATGACCGCCGAACCTTCGAGCGACTCCCGCCAGCGCCACCAGGCCGAGGTTATCGCCTTCCTGCGCCAGCGCCTTTCCCGCTCCGCCTGGGAGCTCAGCCTGCCTCCGCACGGCGCCGGGCAGGAGACCTACTTTGCCCGCGGCGGCGGGCAGGACTGCTTCATCAAGCTGGGCGCCCAGCTGGAGCGCTGCCAGGTGCTGTCCGCCCTGGGCGTTGCCCCGCCGGTCATCCTGGCCGGTTGGCTGGAGGATGGCACGTCCATCCTGGTGCAGCCGCGCCTGGAGGGCAGCATGCCCACTCGCCAGGAATTTCCGCGCTATCTGGATCAATTTGCCGCCACCCTGGGAAAGACGCACCACAGTGAAGCCTTGAAACGCCTCCTGCCCAGCCGGCCTACCAGCCAGCACAAAGATGCGGGGCTAGCCGTCCTGCAGGAAATCCAGCAGCGCTGGGAAATGTACCGGCCTGCCGTGCCCGCCTGGGCGGATTATGTGGACGATAAAATCGCCTATCTGAAGGCTCAGACCAGCCAGTTCCAGAGCAGCGGGCTGGTTGCCTCACATAATGATGTCTGCAACGGGAACTGGCTGATATCTAAGGACGGCGCCATCTACTTGCTCGATTATGAGTCGATGTCGCAGGACGATCCGGCGCTGGACATCGGCGCCATCCTGTGGTGGTACTACCCGCCAGAACTGCGCCAGGCATTCGTGGAAGCCGCTGGTTATGGTTACGATCAAGAATTCCGCCGCCGCATGCGCATTCGCATGGCGATGCACAACTTGAATATCATTCTTCCCCGCCAGGGGAGTTTTGATCGTTTCAATCCAGAGCAGTTTGATTCCAGCCTGGAAGATTTCCGCGCCGTGGTTGAGGGGGGTGAAAACCCGCAAGGGTATGCGGGGTAAGGGTGGGGGAGAAAATTATATAACGCTTTACAGACCCGTTATATGGGATCGGAATAAACCTTTAGGATGTTAAGAAACCCCTGGGGTCTGGCAGACCCCAGGGGTTTCTGTTCGCCCCAATTCACCACCGGCAGGATGATTACACGATAGGGCGTATTCCGCCGCCATTCCAGGCGGACGCCATCCGCCCATACGCAGCGCGACATCCGTGCCAGGTGCAACGCACACGGAATGTGCAATGCGCCTGGTTGGCTTGAAGGCCAAATCCGTGTATCCGTGCAGGCATCCGTGTCGAGCGGTCAGTAAGCAAACCCCTCAGGGTTAAGTTTTCCAGCTTAAATGTGAGTGGGCAAGGGGGGTTCGCCTTGCCCACTCAGGGGTATGATTCAGTTGTGCAGAGAGCCATGATTTACCCTATGCACCATTATACATAAAATGCGTTACGTCTGCGTTACGCCGACCAAATAATTTTGCAAGGTGGGGGTATTCTGCAACAGAAAAAATCACCCGGGTGATTTCGCTCTTTTGCCCTTGATTAAATAGAATATTTGTTCTATAAATGCGGCTATGGAAAAACAGCCTGCTGAAACCCCAGAACCTGATCCCGACCCCGCAGCCGCACCTTGCCCGGCGGTCGCGGATCGGCCAGCCTCGCAGGGCTTCTATCGCGCCCGCTTCACCAGCCG
>JAFGQI010000119.1 GCA_016935755.1 Anaerolineales bacterium | reverse complement strand
TATTTAGCCGTTCTGGCCACTTCTGGAAATTCGGCAGACCATGTTTCAATTTTTAAAGTGCTGTTTTTTCAGTCAAGCCATCTGTGTATATCTGTGGCAAAATGTAGGGGCGAATCTGTGTGTTCACCCAATTAAAAACGGCATCATACAAAGATCAGGAGAGCATCATGGACAAATGGACCTACCGCACGATGTACATCCAGTGGAAGGAATGCGAGACGCACGGAACAAGAAATACTCCGATTGGGTGGTTGAGTTCAATGACGGCACCCGCGTCGAAGGCCTGGACGCCATCCTGAACCGTGAAGGCGGCCACGGCTGGGAGCTGGTCAATAATGTCACCGAATTCTCCGTCGGCACTTCGATGCATTTCGGCGGAGCCAACACCACCGGCTTCCGCGCCTTCTTCAAGCAAAAACTGGAAGAATAACCCTTTGCGTTCTTGGCGCTTTGGCGGTGTTCTCTTCTACCGGCTCTCCATACGATGACCACACGGACCGCCAGCGCCTGGAGGAGCTGCGCCTGGCCCACCGCCTGCTGGTCTACCCGACCATCTGGCGCAGCCTGCTGCTACTGACCTCGCGCGTCTGGGATCCCGCCCACGACGCCCGCCAGTGGCTGGTCATCCGCCGGCATGAAAGCGCAGCAGCATTTTGGCTGCATCATCAGACAAAACGGCTGTGGAGAAATTAACCACCACTTTCCTGCCCTGACGGCGGTTGTCCTGACTCCCGGTGTGCAGAACCCCTGGGGGCTTTTGGCCTCCAGGGGTTCTGCACTTCTACTTTTTAATCGCCGGCAAGTATAGCGGCCAATCCATTGCCAGCAGATGCCCGAATATTTCGAACTGGTTATCTACCAGCGGTGGCGTGTTGTCATCGCCCGCCCAGGCAGCCAGGAACAGTTGATTGTCTGAGCCATAGGCGATTGTTGGCTCCATGGCCGTGAACATGGCGCTGCCATCAATCCCCATGGTGCTGATACGGAAATCATTCGGTCCAACCACATCACCGCTTGGGTGCAGGTATTGACCAAAAATCTCGACCTCATTATCCACGAGCGCCCCAAGGTGATCATCTGCAGACCATACCACCAGGCAGTGTCCAAAATCTGGACTGCAGGACACAGCCGGTGAATTTGCATCAAAATCCGGGTTAGCCGGTATCCCCATGTCGCTCAAGCAGAAATCATTATCATCCACCTGACTGCCTGTGGAGGCATCGATCCACTGTGCAAAGATTTCGTATTCTTCTTGAGCAAAGCCAGATTCAGATGTGTTGCCGCTCCAGACCACGAGGTAGCGATTGGAATTAGCGTTGTAAGCCACATCCGGCGGATTGGCAGCATAGACGATGTTCCCATCATCACCCATATCGCTCAAGCGATCATCCGTACCAACTTCTACGCCCGTATCGCCTGCTATCCGCTGGCCAAAAATCTCATACTCGCACTCCACCAGCGAGGCAGTGTTATCGTCGCCCCGCCAAACCACCAGGTACTGGTTGTTGGTAGAATCGAATGCCACCTCTGGATCCATCGCATCATAGTCAGGGTTGCTGTTGGGTCCCATATCGCTGATGCGAAAATCGGGGGTTCCAACCATATAACCATTTGCGGCATTGATCCGCTGTCCAAAGATTTCGCTTTCGTCGTCCACCAGCGGACTGGTGTCGTCATCGCCTTCCCACACGATCAGATACTCGTTCTCGGTGACATTATAGGCAACCGATGGGGAATAAGCGTCGTAGTAGGGGTCCCCATCCGGGCCCATCTCGCTGAGTCGATCATCATTGTTGCCAAGTTCTGCCCCGGTAGCCGCATCGATCCGCTGGCCGAATATCTCATACTCACCATCCACCAGCGAGCCGCTGTCATCATCACCAGACCACACCACCAGGTACTGGTTATCAAAACTGTTGTAAGCCACCGCCAGCTCGTGAGCACAGTAATTAGAATCTCCATCCGGTCCCATATCACTGATGCGGATGGTAGCGCCAATTTTCGCGCCAGTGGCGGCATCCAGGCGCTGACCATAGATCTCTTTGTCGCTCGGAGTCTCTTTATACTTGCCCAACCAGACCACCAGATACTGGTTGTCTGTGCTGTTATAGGCAGTTGCCGGATACCTTGCATATCCATTCATCGGATCAAGTCCCATCGTGCTGATGCGGTAATCGTTCGTACCAATTTCGCTCGCAATGGCAGACAGCAGCTGCCCATAGATCTCACATTCATCATCTTCCTTGGGCGCTTGCTGTTCAGACGGGGTTGGCGTGAGGCTGAAGGTCTCTTCAACTGCGGCGCCTTCATCATCGCCTTCCCAGACAACCAGGTACTGGTCCAGAGTCGTGTTGAGCGCAATGGCTGGCAAGGAAGCTTCGTAATCACTGTTCCCAACTGGTCCCATGTCGCTGATGCGGGAATCATTTGGCGGCAAATCGGCGCCATTGGATGCCAGGCGCTGGCAGAAGATCTCGTACTCAGAATTGACCAGGGGAGAGGTATTATCGTCGCCATACCAAACCACCAGATACTGCTCTACAGCAGGGTGGTAAACCAGAGCAGGCTCCATGGCATCGTAGTTGGTGTCGCCCTGCGGCCCCACATCGCTGATGCGGAAATCATTCAGCCCCACATCGTTAACGGTGTCGCCGGCGAGACGCTGCCCAAAAATCTCCCGCTCACCATCCACCAATGGTGCAGTGTCGTCATCACCAGACCAAACCACCAGATACTGGTTCAAAATTCCGTTGTAAGCCACTGCCGGGGTATACGCATCATAATTGGTATCTCCATTAGGACCCATATCGCTGATACGGAAGTCATTCGGCGCCACCTCGGTATCGGTGGTAGCGGTGATGCGTTGCCCGAATATTTCGTTTTCCTCATCCACCAACGTGGCCGTGTTGTCATCGCCCTGCCATACAATCAGGTACTGATGTTCTACCGTGTTATAAGCCACGGACGGGAAATAGGCATTGTAATTCACATCCCCGTCTGGTCCCATATCGCTGATGCGCATATCGCCCGCCCCCACTTGCAATCCTGCCGCATCCAGGCGCTGGCCGAAAATCTCATATTCGTTATCCACCGGCGCGCAGGTGAGCCCATCGCTGTACCACACCACCAGATACTCATTATCGGAGGAGTTATAAGCAACATCGGGGGAGAAAGCATCGTAGCTTGAATTCCCCACCAGGCCCATCTCGCTGATGCGGAAATCATCACCGCCTACCTGGTTGCCGACGGCGTCAATGCGTTGACCATAAATTTCTTCTTCTCCTTCCACCAACGGGGCGGTATTATCATCACCATACCACACCACCAGATACTCCTTGTTGGTTGGATTGTAAACCACCTTGGGATCCTGAGCGTCATAGCTGATATTACCATCCGGCCCCATTGCGCTGATGCGGAAGTCATTCGTGCCGACTTCCTCGCCAGTAATCGCGTTGATCCTCTGCCCGAAGATCTCACACTCATTTACGGCTACTACATCGCTGTCATCCCCCGACCACACCACCAGATATTCTTGATCGTCAGGGTTGTAAGCCACTGCAGGTGTCTCGGCATTGGACAACACTTCTGCTTGTAGCCCCATGTCGGAGATCAACAGATCACCTTCGCCTAAGGTCGTGGTCGCCTCGGGGATGTGGCCCCCCATAACAATCTGGATGGCCTGTTCTTGCGAGATACGCAAGTCAGTCTCTGCCTGGGTAGGATGGGCATGCACCCAGCCTGCAGGAAAAGAAGTCAAAAAAACCAAGATTAATATACAGCGGACAATCGTTCTACCAGACATGGTACCCTCCAAGTGGATAATCACTCAATTGTGTAGCAATATTTATATTCGTTTGGGGTGCAGTGGAATGGAACGATGCAGATAAGCCCCTATGCATATTATAGAGAAAAAATCTCCGAAAGTCAATTAAAAATTCGTCGAATCAGGTGCAGTTTGACTGGTTTTCTGAGACCGGGGGGCTGCTTGCTTCCACCCTCAACGTCACACCCGCTTCGAGGCGCGGGCAGTGTTATAATATTCTTATTCATCTGGATCATCAGGCTGAACATAATATTACATCCAGTTGATTCATGAGAATTTCTCCCGGGGGGGGAGATACCCGGCTGGATGATAAGCTCAGCATGGCTGCCTGATTTGACCCATCGCATCGATCAATAGAATAAGGGAGAGCCACCATGAGACAGTTCCGCCAGTCATTCATCCGCTGTTTGATCAGTTTAGTAATCGTAGCAGGCCTGCAGGGCGTCTCGCTGGCTGCGCCAGCTGCCGTCAGCGCCGACGCCTCAATCCTGGCTCTGACCAATCCCGGCTTTGAAAGCGGGAACCTCACCGGCTGGGCAGTCACCTCCGGGCACGTGGAGGTGCTGCAGAGCAGCAATTTCTCCGCTGTTCCGAACGTTCCCATCACCCCGACCGACGGGAACTACATGGCGCTGCTGTCCAACGGCCCCGGGGAGATCAATCCCGCCGAGCTGGACAACCTGGATGGGGATCTGGGCCCCAACAACGACAACGACCGCAGCACCCTGTCCCAATCCTTCAACGTCACTGCCGACCAGCTGCCTTACATCCTGGCCTTCGATTGGAGCTGGCTGACCTCTGAAAGCCCAACACCGGGCAACTTTGATGATTTCTTCCTGGTGCGGTTGAACGGGGCGAATATCCTGACGGGCAGCGCTGCCTCCGGGGGAGTCTCTCCTTTCCCGGATGTGCCTGTCAGCGGCGTAGAGTACACGGTAAACAGTTCGGGCAGCACGAATGGGAGTTTTTTTAACGATGGGTGGAGCGGCTGGAAGCATTTCAGCTATACCATCACCACGCCCGGCGCCTACAGTCTCTCCCTGACCGTCTCGGATCAGGGCAATAGCGACCATCTCATCGACTCTGGGCTGCTAGTGGACAATTTCCAGGCTGCCCAGGCAGCCGATCTGGTGCTGTTCAAAAGCGCCTCGCCGGACCCGGTGGTCATCGCCGGCGAAGAACTGATTTACACCTTGACGGTGGTTAACCAGGGACCAGCAGCCGCCAGCGACGTAGTGGTCACCGACACACTGCCACTCGAGCTGGATTATCTGGAGTCGACCGAGGGCTGCAGCCTCACGGCTGGCCAGCTGAACTGCCCGCTGGGTGAACTGGCGGCGATTGAAAGCCGGCAGATTGTGATCAAGACCAGGGCGCCAGCCGATCTGGTCGCCGCCCAGGCCGACGGCACGCTGAAAATCACCAACACTGCTGCCGTCTCCAGTTCTTCGATTGAGTCCAGCCTGGCGAACAACACCGCTTCCCTGTCCACCCTGGTGCAGGATCTGGCCGATCTGCGGGTCACCAAGGTTAGCGAGCCGCAGGCGCCGGTGCAGGCCGGGGAAACCCTGACCTACACCGTGTTTGTGGACAACCTGGGGCCATCCTACGCCCGCAGTGTCCGCTTCACCGACCAGCTGCTCTCTTCCGGAACCTATTCCGTGGTGAATGTGATCAATGATCCCGTCCGGCTAGACGCCTGCGCAACCAGCCCTGCTCCAGGCATTCCCACCACCAGCTCCACCATTAACTGTTCCCTGACCAACCCCCTGGAGCCCATCGGCGTTTACAATTCCACTGGCCGCTGGATGGTCAAGGTCGTTCTTCAGCCCACCACCGCTCCAGACATCAGCGGGGTCACCGACGCCTACACCGCCCAGGACAGCTCCGGCAATCCCGGCACCCCAGACCCAGACCTGAGCAGCAACCAGGCCGTGGATTTCATCCCCGTCCTGCTCACCGCCGACCTGCAGGTCAGCGCCGTCTTCACCGCCGAAGTTCAGGTGAGCGGCTCGCCGGGCGCCATCCTGGACATCGATTCGCTCCCGCCCATGCCCGCCAGCCCGGACTACGCCTCCAGCACTTCGGCGGTCACGGCAGGCCGGCGCATCCAGTGGAGCGTCCAGACGATCAACGCCGGGCCTTCAACGGCGCAGAACGCCCGCCTGCTGGTGACTCTGCCCTACGGGGTCAGCCTGCTGCAGGGCACCCTGGATGACGGCGCGGGCAGCTGCCTTCTCCAAACGCCGCATACCTTGCTGTGCGAGTATGGTGAATTGGCGGTGGGCGCCTCGGCCGCACTGAGCTTCCAGGCGCTGATCGACCCCGGCGTTCCGCAAGGGCCTCAGCCAGCCATTGGCGTCTACGCCTCCTCCGAGACCTTCGACAGCGACCTGAGCAGCAACCTGGCCAGCCAGGGATTTACCGTGAACACCTGGGCCGACCTGGCGGTGCAGAAATACGGCAATTCCTCCGCCATCCCGGCAGGCAGCCTCACCTCTTACGATATTACCTACCAGCATAAAGGGCCTTCCACCGCCCGGGGTGTGCTGCTCACCGATATCCTGCCGCCCGGCATCACCCCGCTCAGTGTGCAGGTCATCGACGGCGCCCTCACCCCTGCCGACTGCCAGATCCGCGCCGGCGACCCGGCCCTGGTCGATTCGCTGGTCTGCGAGCTAGGCGACCTGGCCCCTGGCGCTTCGGGGCGGCTGGTGCTCCAGGCGCT
The DNA here is from genome assembly GCA_016935755.1 of Anaerolineales bacterium. Lineage (GTDB taxonomy): Bacteria > Chloroflexota > Anaerolineae > Anaerolineales > UBA4823 > JAFGQI01. Next base: position 9,997 of record JAFGQI010000119.1, on the reverse strand, counting down.
GGTGCATCCGGACGCCGCCCCTGGCCCGGCGAGCAATCAGGTCACCATCACCACCAGCACCCTGGATCCATACTCTGGCGACAACGCTGACGCCTTCGAGACCACCATCAGCGCCTTGGCCGACCTGGAGATCGTCAAGACCGGCGACCCAGACAAGGTGGCTGCGGGTGGGCAGGTTAAATTCACCCTGACAGTCACCAACCACGGGCCGTCCGATGCCCTGGGCGTGGTGATCACCGACACCCTGCCGCTGGGGATGATCTACGAGACCAGCAACCTGCCCGGCCCGACCGCGCAGAATGCCGGTCAGCGCTGGCTGCCAGACCAGCCCGCCGCCCCCGATTCTGACCTGGACTGCCTGCTGGTCTCCACCGCTCCCGATGTGGTCGCCTGCACGATTGCCAGCCTGCCAGCCGGGCGCACCCGCTTGATCGAGATCTACGCCCTGGTCGATCCGGACACCCTGCCCGGTGTGGAGCTGGTCAACTACGCCGAGGTGACCAGCCAGACCACCGACCCAGACCCGCAGAACAACCAGGACAACGCCACCACCTACGTGCTGGGGGTGGACCTGGCGATCAGCAAGACCGCCCTGGGGCAGATTATGCTCAACGGGCAGCCCTTCGAGGGCGGCATCGTGGGCGGTGTGCCGCTGGAGGGCGCGCCAGACCAGGTGGCCTACGGCTTGCTGCTCACCTACACCCTGACGGTCACCAACCAGGGCTACACCATGGCGCAGAACGTGGTGGTCTCCGATTGGCTGCCAAACGGCGTCAGCCTGGTGAGCCTGTCGCCCAGTCAGGGGCGCTGCACCCCGGGCATTCCCCACAACCCGGCATACCCGGTCACCTGCAACCTGGGCAGCCTGGCGGGCGGAGGCAGCGCGGTCATCATCATTGTGGTGCGCGCCTCATACGCTCCGCCGGGCGACATCCTGTCGAACCAGGTCCAGGTGAGCTGTGACCAGCCTGACCCCAACAATAGCAACAACATCGATTTCAACTTCACCCGGGTGATGCTGCCCTGGTGGCAGTTCTACGCGCCTGTCATCCAGATCGAGGTGGCTGAGCCGTAAGCGCTGAAACAGAGCAGCCCCTAAGGGTTTTGGAAACCCTTAGGGGCTGTTTATATGGAGAGAGCACCACCCAGCCCCGTGCATTGCACCTGGGCCGGAGAGCGTAGAGAGAAAACCGCCAAAACGCAAGCCGCGAAGAGGATCAAACCAACATTCATGGCTTTATCGTATGAGCAGATATTTCAGTGAACCCTATGATGACCAGGCCAGCCGGGAACGCCTGGTGGAGCTGCTGCTGGCGCACCGCCTGGGCTCCAGCCTGCTGGTCTACCCGACCATCTGGCGCAGCCTGCTGCTGCTGACCTCCCGCGTCTGGGAGCCTGCCCTTGACGCCCGCCAGTGGCTGGATGAGCAAGGGCGCATGACCGGCTTTGCCATGCTCTGGCGGCGCAGCCCGGCCAGCCAATACCTGAGCCTGGAGCGCTATGCCCACCCTGCTTTTACCTCGGCTGGTCTGACAGAGGTTATGCTGGCCTGGGGCTCGGCGCGCGGCGGCGAGATCGCTAGGCAGCAGAACCAGGCAGTGTTCCTCAACGCGATTGCCATCCCGGGCGATGAGCTAGAGGCCTTTGCCGCCCACGGCTTCACCCCCTATATCCCCGGAGATGGACCCAGGGCGGTGTACTACGCTCGCGACCTGCATTTGCAGCCGCCTGCACCGGAGACCCCACCGGGCTGGGTCATCCGCCCTCCGCACTCGCTCGCCGAGCTGGAAGCTTACAATGAATTATACGATTTCGCCGCCGTCACTCCCGCCCACCGCCAGGAGCTGCTCGCCAGCGATGAATACGCTCACCTGGTGGTGGTGGATCCCTCCGGCGCTTTCCAGGCCTACTGCGAGGTCTCCATCTGCCGGGAGGAGTGGCGGCTCAGTGATCAGAAGATTGGCTGGGTGGACTATATCGGCGTGCGCCCGGAGCTGCAGGGGCGCGGCCTGGGCAGAGCCATCCTGCTGGCAGGCCTGCAGGCGCTGCATGCCTGGGGCGCGCACAGCGCCCGGCTGGTGACTACCAGCGACAACGAACCGGCTGTACGACTATACGAAAGATGTGGATTTGTCGTTACCCAGATGGATGAACCGGCGGGGTACGAGATGACTGTGCCGCCAGAGGGTTAATCCAGGATGACGCGCATCCACCTGTTCGAATTCACCGACCAGCCCTGGTACCCGGACACCTTCCGCCGCATGCAGACCGACTACCTGCAGTTTGCCGCCAGCATGGGCGCGGGGCATAAAAATCTGCTCCCGCTCTTCGCCAAAGCCATGCAGCACGCCAGGACAACTGAAATCGTGGATTTATGCTCCGGTGGGACTGGCCCGTGGGTGCGCCTGCTGGAACATTTCAGGCAGGCCGGGCTGGAGGTGACGGTCAAACTGACCGACAAATACCCCCATCCAGACGCACTGCAGCGCTGGCAGCAGCTGGCGCAGCCGGGGATCGAATATCTGTCTGAGCCAGTCGACGCCAGGCAGACGCCTGTGCATCTCACCGGCATGCGCACCCTGTTCGAAGGCTTTCACCACTTCAAGCCCGATCAGGCCCGTTTGATTCTGCAGGACGCGCAAAATAACAGCGCCGCCATTGGCATCTTTGAAGCCAGCCCGAAGCTGCCCCTGGGTCACCTGATGCTGCTGCTCACCCCCATCATCACCCCGCTGACTTATGCGCTGATCACGCCCACCCTCAAGCCGCGCACAGCTGCGCGCTTCCTATGGACCTATCTGATCCCGCTCGTTCCACTTGCCACCTGCTGGGATGGCCTGGTTTCAATGCTGAGGGTCTATTCCATCCGGGAGCTGCAGGAGCTGGTCGCGCCGCTGCAAAACCCGGATTACACCTGGGAGATCGGTAAGCTCTCCACCGGTACACCGGTGTTCGATTTCACCTACCTGATCGGCTATCCAACCTTGCAGGATGGTTCAGAAGCTACCGCCTGACCACCGGCAGATACACCAGCGCCTGCTGGTAGGCATATCTCAGGGCGTAATAGTCCGGGTCGCCATAGGTAATCCAGGAGCTGTAGGCGATCATCGCCAGCCCGGACGGGCTGAAGGCGAGCGAAGCGTAATCCGCCATATCCACACCTGACCAGCCCTCGTCAATTGCCGCACACTGCCAGGTGGAGAAGGGCGTTTCCGGCCCACAGTTGCCATAAGTCAGGCCCAGGCTGTAGGCTGGCTGGGCTACTTTGAGGTCTGAAGGCTCCCCCGGAGCAGTTTGATCCCGGTAGGCGATCAGCGGGATGTTGTCAAGGTCTACTGCCAGGGAAATGCCCACCTGCGCCAGGCCAGCGCCCACCGCTTCAATATCATCACAGCGGTAGCCATTCCAGGGGGAGCAGTTACCAACGCCGGAGGTCTCAACCGCATAACGCAGCTTGCCGTGGGTGGCGTCGTAATAAGCGAACTGCATCTTGTCCCCCGCCCGCTCGGGAACATGGATGGAAACAAACTTGCCCTGATCCGAGCCATCCGTCCCATCCATGGTGAAGCAGTGCCAGCGGTTTCCATCGCCGCAGCTGCCAGCAGTGCCATCATAGTAGGCAAATTTTAAATCGCCCGCGCCCCCGTCGTAATAGGCGATAAATGGGTGCATCATGAAAGTGCTGGTATCCAGCGATGCATACTGCCCCAGGTGGTCGCCGCTGTCCACCTCTTCGCACTCCCACAGCCCAGCCGCGGCGCCCTCGCCGCAGCTGCCCTCGCTGGTCACTTCGTAAGCAAAGTTGAGCGCGTCGTCAGACGCGAGATTGCTGACATAGAAGGCGATCTGCGCCTTGCCGCCGGGGCTGTACTTGAGTGAGGCGTACTGCCCATAGACCGGCGCGCCGACATAATCCGCGTCCTGCACCGTCACCACATCCCATCCACAGGAGCCCATGAAGCAGGTGTATTCGGCAAACTTGAGCGCGCCGTGATCAGCGTCGTAGTAGGCTACGCCAACCTTCCAGGTGCTGATGAATGGATCGGGATTGGTGTCAGGATAGATATCAATCGAGCTGAACATCCCCATGCTACCGGCGACATCCACATTATGACATTCCCAGCTGGTATTCGGGCCGCAGTTGCCACCGCTGCCCACAAAATGCCCGACTACTAGCGAGGAGGTCAGGTCTTCATAATAGCTGATCCAGGGAATGCCTGATGCAGGGCTGAAAGCCAGCGAAACGTGAGAGCCGTTGCCCATGCCGCTGAACGTAGAGATCGCCCACCTTTCGCCAGGGGCAGCAAACAGGCCGGCAGCGGCGTTTGGAGAAGCCTGCGCCATGCCAGCCCCCACCACCAGCGCAAGGGCAATCACCGTCCTGACAGGTCCATACCAGGGAAACCTTTTCATGCCTTTCCTCCTTTGGGATAACTGAATTGGTCAGGTCGGTGTTGGCGGCAGAGACGGTTGTTTCAGCTACACATTATACTGGAATTAACCATTTCAAGGCTGATTTGGACGTTTTTTGGACGCACCAGGCATAAAATATTGTCATGAAACCAAACCATTGGAGGAAAAATGTCTCAGCGTAAACCAAAATTCTTCGCCTTCTTGGCTGTCCTGCTTATTCTGACCTGCTCCTGGCAGATCGCAACGGCAGCCCCCGATCAGCCGCTCGGTGTACCGCTGCAGAAAGGCCAGCATAAGATCGTTGGCTCCGACGCACCAGAAGATAACCAGGGCTTCGCCGTATCTGTCAACCAGGATGGCACCTACGCCATCGTGGGCGCTTTTGGCAGAGAGATCGATTCCTACGCTGACGCAGGCACAGCCTTTATTTACTACTACGACGGTATAAAATGGACTCAGCAGGCGCGCCTGTATGCCAACGACCGGGCGGATGGCGACCGCTTCGGCATCTCGGTCTCCATCAGCGATGACGGGCTGACCGCTCTGGTGGGCGCCGACCGGGCCGACGCCAATGGTCACACCGACCAGGGCGCGGCCTATGTCTTCACCCGCTCTGGCACTACCTGGAGCCAGCAGGCTAAGATCACCATCGCCGCCGGCGTGGATAACGCCCGCCTGGGTTGGTCGGTGGCTCTGAGCGGGGATGGCACCACCGCCCTGCTGGGCGCATATAAAGCGAACGTCAACGGCTTTGTCGACCAGGGCGCTGGTTATGTTTACATTCGCTCGGGCAGCAATTGGATATTTGACTACACCCTGACCCAGAATGTCGCCAGCAACTGGCTGGGCTACTCGGTGGCGCTCAGCGACGCTGGCACGACCGCCCTGTTAGGTGCGCCGGGGCATGACGGCGCCGGCGGAAGTGAACAGGGCAAAGCGGTAATCTTCAAGCTCACCGGCGGAATCTGGGTCGCCTCGCCAGATTTAACCGCCTCCGACGGGGCTGCAGGCGACTGGCTGGGCCGTTCGGTGGCGCTGGACGCGGATGGTAACACCGCCCTGGCAGGCGCCTCCAAGGCAACCGTGAGCGGGCACTCCGAGCAGGGTGCTGGCTACCTGTTCACCGAATCGGGCGGCGTCTGGTCGCAGGCGCAAAAGTTCACCGCCGCTGCTGGTCAGGCCAATGATCTTTTCGGCGTGTCTTCTGCCCTCGACGATAGCGGGAATATTGTCATGATCGGCGCTTACCAGGCCAACCTGGACAGCTTGACAGATAATGGCGCTATCTTCATCCAGCGCAAGGTTGGCGGTGTCTGGCAGTCTGCTTACTGGCAGAACCCTGGCCTGGAAAGCTACGCGCAATATGGCGTTTCTGTCTCGATCAGCGGTGATGGTGGCACGCTGCTGGCGGGGGCCAACCTGGCGGATGTGTATGGCAATCTCAACCAGGGCCTGGCGTATGTCACCTTGCTCTACGAGAGCAACACCTGGGATGTTGGCCCTTTGATCAGTTCCAACGATTGGTACACCGACTTCGGCGAAGCAGTGGCGATGGATGACAGCGGCAACCTGCTGGTGGTGGGAGCGCGCGACACGGTCGTGAATGAGAATAATCTGCAGGGCGCGGCCTATGTCTTCGTGCCTTCCGGCGCAGGAGGCTGGGTCCAGGTTGCCCGGCTGGAATCGGATGATGGCATCCCTGGAGATGGCTTTGGCGCATCCGTGGCGATCAGCGGCGATGGCAATACCATCCTGGTGGGCGCTCCAGATGCAAATGTCGGCGGCTTCGACGATCAAGGCGCAGCCTATGTCTTCGTCAAGTCCGGCGGTACCTGGGCCGATTGGTCGCAGCAGCGCAAGCTCACCATCAGCGTTCATGAAGGCGACCAGATGGGCAGCGCGGTGGCGCTGAGCGATGATGGCAACGTCGCCCTGATCGGCGCGCCGATGGCAACGGTCGGTGGTCAGAGCGCCCAAGGAATGGCGCTGATCTTCACCCGCAGCGGGATCAACTGGACCCAGACCGGCATATACGTCTCGCCCACTGGCACGGCAGGCGACAACTTCGGTACGGCGGTCGCCATGAACGGCGGCGGCTTCACTGCTCTGGTCAGCAGCACCGAGACCGTCAGCGGGCATGCCAACCAGGGCGCGGTCTACCTGCTGGTGTACTCCGGCGGCGCCTGGACGGTGGGCAGCCCCATCGTCGCTAGCGATGGACAGGCCGAGGACTATTTCGGCATCTCAGTTGCCATCAATGATGGCGGCAACCTGGCTCTGATCGGAGCCTTCCTCAAGGATATCAACGGCAAGGTAGACCAGGGCGCGGCTTACATCTTCCAGTACAATCTGGGCAGCTGGACCGGGCGCATGTTCACCGAAGGCGACGCTGGAGATAATTTTGGCAAATCGGTGGCGATCAGCGACCTGGGCACAATCTATCTGGTCGGCGCGATGAGGGCGGATATTCAGGGTCGGGCAGACCAGGGCAAAGCCTACCTGTTCAGCAATCAAAACAATGATTGGACCGCCCTGCGGGCAATCTTTACCGCCCAGGACGGCAAGTCCAGCGATTACCTCGGCCACAGCGTGTCGATCAACGGAGGGGGCAATATGGCGCTGCTCGGCGCCCCCGGGCACAACTGGGGCGGGGCGAGCGACGACGGCGCAGCCTACGCCATCTATGGAGATTTTATTAACGGGCGGCTCTTCCTGCCGCTGGTCAAACGATAAACACAACACCCCTGGGGGCTGGTAGCCCCCAGGGGTGTTTGAGATGTGCTTACCTGAAAGGCAGCCTAGGGGCTGGATTTCGTTGCGGTGGGTGTTGCCGTCGGCGCTGGAGTCACCAGGTTCACCGGTATGTTCAGAACCATCCCCACATAGATTGAGTTCTCATTCTCAAGTTTATTTTCCTGCAAGATCGCAGCCACCGTGCTGTTGAAGGTGTTGGCAATTGAGAACAGCGAGTCACCCCTCTGCACCTGATAATATATCTTTGTGCCGCTGCGGAGGTCGGACGGGATCGGTGTCGCAGTGGGGAGCTGCTCATCCTGCCCAGGTATGATCAGCTGCTGCCCTGTTTTAACCACCGGACTGCTGGCATCGAGATTATTGATGATGATCAGCGTGAGAAGATCCACCCCAAACTTCTGGGCGATCGACCATAAGGTGTCATCATCTTCTACGGTGTAAACAAAGGGGCCAGCTGCAGTAGATGTAACCGTAAATACAGGTGTCCCCGTTGAGGCTGCAGAGGGTATTGGCGTGGGGGTGTACGAAGCTGTCGGGATGTTCGTTTCTACCACAGCTGATGGGCTTTGCTGAAGGGTGAATGTTAGAGTCGCTGTTTTCTCGCCCAGAAAACCCTTACCTTTCATCCACAGCAGTGAAATTACCACTAAGGCCAGCAGGAATGCATATAAGGCAATCTCCCGGAGGCTCAATCTTGTTATGATCGAACCTTGAGGCGGATTCTCTCCCTCAGCCTCAGATGGAGAATAGGGGATCTTTGACGTGGGCTGGACCTCGGCGGGAAAAGCACCCCAGTGGTCTGCCCGCAGAGCAGCCTGAAAATCCGCTGCGGCCTGCCACCGCTGATTTGGGTCGATTTCCATCGCCTTCAACACCGCCGCCTCCACCCTAGGCGAGATGGTTGGGTTGACTGTCAGGGGCGCAGGCAGCCCAACCCCCAGTGTGCGCTCCGGCGCCTCGGGAGGGATGTGCCCGGTCAGCAAGGTGTAGGTTGTCGCACCCAGGGCGTAAATATCCGTGCGTGCATCCGTAACCCCATGGCTGAGATACTGTTCGGTTGGCGAATAACCCGGGGTCACCGCGCGCGCCCCCAGTGTGGTTCGCAGGTTTGGGTCGAAGACCTTGGCAATACCGAAATCCACCAGCATCGCACTCCCATTCGGGGTGATCCTGATGTTGGTGGGCTTGATATCCCGGTGGATCACCGGAGGATTCTGGCTGTGCAGATAGCTCAGCGCCTCGCATACCTGGCCGATCCACAGCAGCACCTGCGCTTCAGCCAGCCGGCCGCCTGCTTTTATTCGCAGGCTCTCCAGGTCTTCGCCCTCGATGTAATCCATCACCAAATACATGCCCTGCCCGGGGACGATGAAGAAATCATGCACGCGGGGCAGGCTGTTGTGGTGGAGCTTGAAAAGCAGCTTGGCTTCCAGCTGAAACTGCTTCTGGGCTGCAGGAGAAGACTCGATGCTTTCTTTTAAGGCAACTGGCTCGCCCAGGTTGGCGTCCCAGGCCTTATAAACGGCTCCAAACCCACCCTGGCCGAGCAGATTTACGATCCGGTAGCGGTTGTTAAGAGTTTGCCCGAGTGAAAGCGGCATATCGACCTCCATCGGTTATTGCTGCCGTTGTATCTTACAGCGATTAAAACCATCGCCACTCGATGCGATGATAACACATAACTCATTAACTAGAAGCTAGCATTACCGGATCAAGCACGGATTCCCCTCACCAATCCCCCACTCACCATTATAATTATCGCTTATTGTGTTAACCTGAGGCCAATCAACCGGCTGGACCTGCTCTCATAGCCGGCAGTATGCAGGTGGAGATAACTCCGATCCAAAACCCGAAAGGTTCTAAAAACCTTTCGGGTTTTCGCCTTCCTCCCGAGTATAATTATTCCTCAGAGGAACAGCACCGAGGGCATTCATCCATGCTTTTCATCCGCCTGTTCGGATCACCACGCCTATCACTCGACCAGCAGCCCCTGCCCTTCAACGGTCCGCCGAAGACGCTGCCTCTGCTGGCCTACTTGCTGCTGCACCGCTCCCAATCCCTGGAGCGCCAGCAAATCGCCTTCACCCTGTGGCCCGATGACCCCGAGCCTGCTGCCCGCGCCAACCTGCGCCGCCACCTGCACTGGCTGGGGCGGCTGCTGCCGGATCTGCCCGACAGCCACGCCCAACCCTGGCTGCTTTCCAGCCCATCCACCATCCAGTGGAACCCGCGCAGTGAATACTGGCTGGATGTAGCTGAGTTTGAACGCAGCTGTGCTGACTCGAACGCGCTGGCAGATGCCGCCAGCCTGTACGCCGGTGACCTGCTCGAGACCAGCTACGATGACTGGATCTTTTTCGAGCGCGAGCGCCTGCGCGAGTTGTACTTCGCCGCCCTCATCCGTCTCATTATTCAGCAGCGCTGCGCTCGCCAATACAGCCAGGCGCTGGCCTCCGCCCAGCTGCTGCTCAGCCGCGACCCCTTCCGCGAGGATGCAGTTCGCCAGGTGATTGCTCTGCGTTATGAGATGGGCGATCGGGCTGGAGCCATCGCCGAATACGAACGCTTTGCCCAGCGCCTTCAGCAGGAGATGGGCGTAGCACCCATGCCTGAGACCCTGGCGCTGAACGAAACCGTCCTGCGCCAGGGCCGCCTGGCGGGTATGTTCCCCTCCCCGGCAGTGGAGGCGGCAGAACCCGCCGGGCAGCCGCCCATCTTGCGCTCCACCACCCTGCTGCCCTTCGTCGGCCGCCAGCGCGAGATCGAGCGCCTGCAGGCGCGCTGGAGCCGCGCCGCGCGCGGCACAAGCGGATCAGCGGGCGGGCTGCTG
>JAFGQI010000118.1 GCA_016935755.1 Anaerolineales bacterium | reverse complement strand
GTTGATAAAGATGGTAGTGGAAAACCAAGTTTACCCTCTTCGAGGCTTTTTCCCTTCTCGATGTCCGAACTCTTGTCCGAACATCAGTCACAGCGAAAAATCTGGGAATCATGATCCCACGGCATGAAATTTATGGTAAACTCATGCAGGAGCTTGCCTGCCAGAAAATGAAGGGAGAATAAGATCCTATGACCCGCTCGCGCACTGAACTGATGGTTGCTCGCTTACGAGAGATGCAAGCTGCTTCACCGGACATCGAAGCTTCGGCGGTTGTCTCGGTGGATGGCTTGATCATGGCATCTGCATTACCCGCAGACGTTGAAGAAGATCGAGTTTCAGCGATGTCCGCGGCGATGCTGAGCCTGGGGGAGCGCATCGCCAGTGAATTGGGTCGCGGCGGTCTGGAACAGGTCTACATCCGCGGTAAAGGTGGTTATGTGCTGGTCACCGCAGTTGGTCAGGAAGCCGTCCTGACGGCGCTGGCGCGCGAAAATGCCAAGCTCGGTCTGGTCTTTCTGGAGATGCGCCGCGCGGCAGAACATCTGGAGAAAGTGGTGGGCTAATGCCCCGCAGATTCATCTAATTGATCCAATCCCGTGGGGAGGTCGCCCGGCAAAGGCCCTCCCCACGCCCTTTTATATCATCCTGGATGGAGGCTGGTATGTCAGCGAAATACATTTTCTTCACTGGCGGCGTGGTAAGCTCGGTTGGGAAAGGGGTTACCGCGGCAGCTCTGGGCCGTTGCCTGAAAGAGCGAGGCTTCAACGTCATTGTTCAGAAGCTTGATCCCTATATCAACGTCGATCCTGGTACGATGAGCCCTTACCAGCACGGCGAGGTATTCGTGCTTGATGACGGCGCGGAAACAGACCTCGATCTGGGGCATTATGAGCGATTTATTGATATCAGCCTGAACCGGGTTTGTAATGTGACCACCGGGCAGGTTTATGCGGAAGTGATTGGCAAGGAGCGTCGCGGCGATTACCTGGGTGGGACGATCCAGGTGATCCCGCATATCACCAATGAAATCAAGCGGCGCATCGGACAGGCTGCCAAGGCTACGGATGCAGAGATCGTGCTGGTCGAAATTGGCGGGACAGTGGGAGACATCGAGTCGCTGCCTTTCCTGGAGGCGCTGCGCCAGATGCGCAGCGATCTGGGTAGAGAGAACAGCATCTATATCCATGTAACCTGGCTGCCTTACATCGGCGCAACGGGTGAACTGAAAACCAAACCCACCCAACACTCGGTGCGCGAACTGCGCTCGATTGGCATCTCGCCCGATGTGATTGTGGCTCGCTCGGATTATCCAATAAACGATGACCTCTGCAGCAAGATCGCCTTATTTTGCGATGTCGAGCGGCGGGCGGTCGTGTCATTGGTGACAGCCCCGGTTCGCTATGAGGTCCCCTTAGTTTTGGAGCAGTTAGGATTAGCCGAATATGTGCTTGGACGCATGGGATTGCAATCACGCTGCCATCCGGATTGGAGTGAATGGGAACGGCTGGTGCAGGAGATGAAACGCCCCAAACCAAAGGTGAAAATTGCTCTGGTAGGTAAATATGTAGAGCTTCATGATGCCTACTTCAGCGTGCGCGAGGCCCTAACACATGCCGGTTTGGCTGCGGGCGTAGAAGTCGAGATCGGCTGGGTTCATTCTTCAGACCTGGAAAAAGACAAGGGCTGGGATATTGTGCTCCAGGCGGATGGTGTGCTGGTTCCAGGCGGATTTGGCAGCCGGGGGACAGAAGGCAAGATACGCGCCATTCGTTATGCCCGCGAAAATAAGGTGCCTTATCTGGGCTTGTGCCTGGGGATGCAATTAATGGTGGTTGAGTTTGCCCGCCACTTGTTTGGCAGCGACGAGCCTAATTCGACAGAATTTTCCCGGTCTACTCAGCATCCGGTGATTGATCTGATGCCGGATCAACGCTCCATTGCCGATATGGGCGGGACGATGCGCCTGGGGTTATACCCCTGCGTACTCCAGCCAGGCACACGCTCGGCGGCGGCATACGCCAAATCGATGGTGCAAGAACGCCACCGCCATCGTTTCGAACTGAACAACGCCTACCGGGAGATGTTCGTTAAGGGAGGCATGATTTTCTCCGGGCTTTCACCGGATGGCCGGCTGGTAGAAATCGTTGAATTGACCGATCACCCGTTTATGGTGGCTACCCAATTCCACCCCGAATTTCTATCCCGCCCCAATCGTCCACATCCCTTGTTCAGAGCATTTCTTGAGGCGGTAAGCAAACGGGCCGGGCTTTCTGAAAAAGATGCCTAGCCCGCAGTTTTAAGGGAAGTCGGCTTGCCCGAGGTATTGAAAATGGATTATACTTGCTGCTGGTCTGGAAAGGCCGATTAGGACTGGTATCTACCCCTTCTGGGGCATTATTTCTGATCGATATTTGTACGATGAGGTGAATAAAATGGAAACAATCATAGAAGACGTCCTAGGACGTGAAATCCTGGACTCGCGCGGCAATCCCACGGTTGAGGTCGAAGTGGCGCTCATGGATGGCTCTGTAGGTCGCGCTGCGATTCCTTCTGGCGCCTCCACTGGCGTGCATGAAGCCTTGGAAATGCGCGATGGTGATAAGGAGCGCTACCTGGGCAAAGGTGTGCTGCAGGCGGTTGAAAATGTCAATGGCGAACTTGCCGATGCTTTGATCGGTTGGGATGCGACGGAGCAGAAGGCGATTGACGAAACCATGATCGACCTGGATGGCACCCCCAATAAGTCTCGCCTGGGCGCTAATGCCATCCTGGGCATCAGCCTGGCAGTCGCCAAGGCCGCGGCTGCCTCTCTGGGCTTGCCGTTATTCCGCTATATCGGCGGCGTGTACGCGCATGTCCTGCCCGTGCCGATGCTGAACATCCTCAATGGTGGGGCGCACACTGGCTGGCAATCCACCGATGCACAGGAATTCATGGTGATGCCGTTAGGCGCAGACTCCTTTGCAGAAGGACTGCGCTGGGGAGCAGAGATTTACCATACCCTCAAGACGGTGCTCAAGAGTCGCGGCTATACCGCCCTGGTGGGCGACGAGGGCGGCTACGCCCCGGCTTTGAAGGCCAACGCTGAAGCGGTGGAAGTAATTTTGGAAGCTATCCAGAAAGCTGGCTACACCGCTGGTGAGCAGGTGGCGATTGCCCTGGATCCGGCAGCCTCGGAGTTTTACGAGGAAGAAACGGGCCTATACAACCTGCGTAGGGAAGGCCGCAAGATGACCAGTGAGCAGCTGGTAGATTTCTGGAAATCATGGGTTGACCAGTATCCGATCGTGTCCCTCGAGGACGGGCTGGCCCAGGATGACTGGGAAGGCTGGAAGCTCATGATGCAGGTGCTGGGGGATCGTATCCAGATCGTGGGCGACGACCTGCTGGTGACCAACCCGGAGCGTGTGCGCCGTGGCATCCGCGAGCAGTCAGCCAATGCACTGCTGGTTAAGCTGAACCAGATTGGCAGTCTGACCGAAACCATCGAAGCGGTGGAGATTTGTCACCGGGCGGGCTGGCGAGCGGTCACCTCGCATCGCTCTGGTGAAACCGAGGATTCCACCATCGCTGACCTGGTTGTGGCGCTGAACATGGGTCAGATCAAGACCGGCGCGCCAGCCCGGTCCGACCGGGTAGCGAAGTACAACCAGTTGATGCGCATCGAAGAACTGTTGGGTGATACCGCCAGCTATGCAGGCTGGTCAGCCTTGCGGCGCTAAACGCCTGATTTGTTAATATTGAAAGCCGGTTTCGGCGGATCTCGCTGAAACCGGCTTGTTTTTTTTACTCTTCTGGAGCGGCCGCTTGACTTTGCTCGGCTTCTTCTTCCGGGAGGGGGCGCAGCGCTTCGTCCAGGGTCAGGTTTTCCCGGTGCAGACCTGGCGCAGCAGCGCCGCAAAATGGACATAGATTCCAGGGCAGTTCGATCAGCTTTCCGCACTGGTGGCAGGCTTTGCGCAGCTTGGTATGGCAGTGCGGGCACACCTGCCAGTTATCTCGGATGCGCCGGCTGCAGCCCGGGCAGAGCGAGCTTTCCTCGATGGATTGCAGCAGGGCTTCCTCTTCCAGGGTGTGCTGGTAATCCTCCTCCAGAGTGCGCGGCGGACGCAAGATCAGGTAGATCACGATGCCAGGCAGGAAAAGTACGGCTACCACTAACACCGCCAGGATGCGGGCCAACGGATCGCGAGCGCGCCTGCGGATGTCGCGGTAAGCCCAGATGACCAGGCTCAGCCACAAGGCGGCGATAAACGCGCCGCCCCAGGCAGCCAATAGAAGCAAGAAATTACTCAGCGAAGTGGGGTCAAAACGCATAATGATCTCCGTGGAGGCGATTATAGCATGGAATAATCCGGTCAAGGTTCAAGAGGGGAGATATTTGAGGCATGAGGCAGGATTGGCCCTACACCGAAACCCGGAGATAATGTATATTTAGGGGTGTGGAGGCCTGATGAAAGAGCAAAACGCAACTTATCGCATCATGGATTTGGATGAAACGGAACGGCCGCGCGAGCGGTTGGCGCAGCTTGGGCCGCAAGCCCTCAGCCAGGCGGAGTTGATCGCTATCTTGCTGCGGGTGGGCGTGCCGGGAGAGAATGCTGTCCAGGTTGCGCAGCGTCTGCTGAGCGAGTTTGGCGGGTTGGTCGGACTGCATCGCGCCTCCTATGATGAAATCTGCCAGCAGCATGGCCTTGGCCCGGCGAAGGCGGCTCAACTCAAAGCTGCTATCGAACTGGGCCGGCGGCTGACTCTGGAGACGCCTGAAGAGCGCCCTGCGATACACAGCCCGGCTGACGCCGCCGGATTGGTTCAGTATGAAATGGGCGCTCTCGAGCAGGAAGAACTGCGTGTGATGCTGCTGGACACTCGCAACCGGGTACAGGATATCATCACGGTGTACCGCGGCTCGGTGAACTCATCTCAGGTGCGCGTGGGCGAGCTTTTCAAGGCTGCGATCCGTAAAAATGCCTCCAATATCATTGTGATCCACAACCACCCCAGCGGAGACCCCGCCCCCAGTCCGGATGATATCGCTTTGACGCGCGCCATCGTCCAGGCGGGAAAGCTGATGGACATCGATGTGCTGGATCACCTGGTGATCGGGCGCGGAAAATATGTGTCGTTGAAAGAGCGGGGGTTAGGGTTCGGCGGATAGAGAGGTTCTGCGTAATTATTCTGTCGGGCGGACGCGGAAGCTGGAAAATTCGCCAGTGGCAGGCAGCCACTGCTGAGAAACATCAGTGACGAAAGCGCTGCGTGGGCCGCGCTGCAGGGCCGATAACAGCATTTCTAATGCCGCTCGTTTTCCCTCGGCCACCACTTCCACAGCTCCGTTCCAGCGGTTGCGAACCCAGCCAGTGAGGCCCAACGCCAGGGCGTTCTCTGCGACAAAGTAGCGGAAGCCAACCCCCTGGACGCGCCCATCTACCATGACATGCAGGCGAACAGGTGGGTCATTATCATCGCGAGTGGATTGGCCGCCGGTCATTGGCTTTCTACCTTTGTCCCCTTTCTCCATCGTATCCGCAGAACCGCCAGGATCAACGGAACTGCCAGGGCTGCTCCCAGCAGAACCAGCCAGGGCGCTAAATTCTCGATTGCTTTCAAGGTGATGTTTTCAGACAGCGCCTGGCGCCGCCACAGGCGCTCGCTCTGTTTGAGTTCGACGCCAGTGGCAGTTTTGAAACCTTGTTCGCAGCCCAGACCGTTGGCGTAGGTGGTAACCAGTTTTTCCAGTCCGCTGGTGCCAAAGGTGCTGTGCAGGTAGCTGGTAAATGAGGCAGATTGGGCATAGGACAATAACGCGTTCGATGCATCGCGGGGAAATGTCCGGCAAAGCGATTCAATCGGCAGCAGATTATCAGCCTTAACTGCATTTTCCAGGGCGAATTCATAATCCGGATTGGTGTACAGCTCTGCGAGCGAAGCCAGCCCTTCGTTCAACCAGACCGGCAGGTTGGTATAACCGGTGCCGGTAGCCTGAAACAGCACGATATGCATCAGCTCATGTGGAATGCGCTGTTGGGTCAGTAAGCGCTGTTCTGGGCCAGACGGCAGTGAAACGATCACGACACCCAGATCGGGGTCGGCATGCCCCGCCACCCAATCAGCGCTGGAGGGGTTGAGCACCTCACGCATCGTGTTGACATCGGGGTAGATGTATATATCCAGGGAGGCTGGGGCAGGCAGGGCCAACAGGCTCTGGATTTTCGCCATTCCTGCCTGGGCTACATCTAACACACTCTGGGCGAGGGTCATATCTCCTTGGTACCAATGAGCGATAAATGGGCCTTCTTCCTGGGTTTGCCATTCAAAGCGATTATCGGAGTAATAGAAACTGGCGGGGGGGCTTTTATAGATTGCACCGTCTTCCAGTGAAACCTCAACGCGGTACTCGACCTGCGAAAAAGCTCGCAGGCGGTAATTTTCTATCTGATGAGTGTAGCTGAGCTCATAAAGATTCTCCCCCGTGGGAATGATCATCGCATCGCCGAAATTCGTGTGCGTGTCGCCATCAGCCTGGAAGAAGATGGTCGCTTTTTTAACCGCCTGGTCGCTTTGCAGGCTGAGGCGGAAAGTAATCTGCTCGCCATAGGTGTAAACAACCGAGGTCTGGGTAATCTGCGGCTGGGCAAAAGCCACCTGGGGGAATCCGAGCAGCAGGATCATTGTCAGCAGGGTCAGGCAGGGCAATAATTTGCGCATGTCAGGCTCCCAGGAAGGCTAATAGCGGGGTCAGGGTAAACGGGCTGAGCAAGGTGGAGACAAACACGCCAGCAGTCACCATGGTCGGTTCAACATTGTATTCCGTCGCAACTACTGTAGCCAGGACCGCGCTGGGCATGGCTGCCTGGATAACGCCAGCCTGGTAAGCCGGGCCAGATAGGCCAAAAATGGGCGCCAGCAGCAGGGCAATGGCAGGCGCAGCCAGAAGGCGCATGCCGCTGCTCAAGGCGATGGGCAGCAGCTTCCCGCTCCAATTGAGATGCTTGAACTGCAGCCCCAACAGCACCAGCATAGACGGGATGGAAGCATCTCCCAGCAGGGTGACAGTTCTTTCCAGAGGCAGCGGCATGGTCCATCCCAGGCGCAGAAACAGGATCGCCAATATCAGCGCATAGACGGTGGGGATTTTGAGCAGGTTGATCAGCGCCTGAGCGAAGCTGGTCGAACCCATCGAAGCTGTCACCACGCCTATGGTGTTGATTAAAATGGCGGAGGCGACAAAACAGATGCTGGCAAACCCCAGGGCAGATTCGCCAAAGGCAAACATAACCAATGGCAGGCCAAAGTTACCTGCATTCATATACATACTGGTTAAGAGCACACCAGAAAGTGTGGTGCGCTCCATTTTGAGCGCTTTCCCCGTCAGGTAGGTTAATAACCCTATCAGCAGGATGACTGAACCAGAGAAAAACAGAATGCGCAGGACATCCCCATCGCCCAATTTATTCTCAATCAACAAGGTGAAGATCAAACAGGGGCTGAATATGTAAAAAATTACCTGGGAGAGGGTGCGTGGATTCAGGTCAATAAACCTGGATAATGCATACCCTGCCCCTGAGGCCAGCAGGATGGGCAGCAGGTTGTTCAGGAACAGGGCGATAAGCTCATTCAATCTTCTGCTTCCTCATCATCCTCGTAATCATCGAGCAGGTCGTACAAATCACTCTCGTCTTCTTGGTCTTCCTCGGTCTGCGGAAACTCAATGATGGGCCGCAGCGGGGCGCCTTCAACAAAGGCCAGGTTGTCCAGGACTTCTTCCAGGAAGGCGATCTCCTGATCATCTTCGCTCTCTTCATAGATCGCTTCCAGGGCTTCTCGTACACCCTCGCCGCCAAGCTGCGAGAGCGACCACATGCTGGCCTGACGGGTGGCATCATCTGGATCATCCAGCAGTTCGAGCAGCAGGGGTACGGCTTCTGAAATGGAAAGTTCTCCCGCAGCATGCGCCGCCTCGCCGCGCAGCAGAGGCAGTGGGCTGGAGAGCATCTCCAATACTTGATGATTCCAGCTCTCCTCTCCAGAACGTCCCATGGCAAACAAGGCGCTGGCGATCCATTCTTTTTCTTTAGACGCGAATGCCTCCTGGATCAGCGGGGCAACATCCTTTCGGCTGGAATATCCCAGCGCTTCCAATGCAGCCCGGCGCACCTGGGGCGCGTCGCTGCTGCTGATCACCTTGAGCAAGCGCTCTTCAATTTGATGCAAGATTTTTGCCGGAATCTCTTCCATCTCACCCGCAGATACATAATTCCCCAGCGCCCCGGCAGCCGCGGCGCGGACATCTGCTTCGCGATCGGTATCCAGCATCTTTAGATACAGGGGGATCAGGTCTTTGTCCTCATATTCCCACAGGATGTGCACAGCCAGCACGCGCACACGGGCATCCTCATCCTGGGCGGCATAGCGCCCTAAGGAGAGAAATGAGAGCAGGGTGTCTTTTTCGCTGAGTTCTACGACATCTTCGAGCAAGGCGCGCTTGCGCCAAAGCGGCAATCTGGGCCAGATATCAGCTAACTGCTCAATTTCCTCTGGCTCCAGGTCGGATAGACGATACAGGAAGCGCGGGTGCAGGGGTGTATCCTCATCCAGCAAGGCTTCGAGTAGTTGCTGCAGGGATAATTCGGGTGGTAATGACATCAGCGCATGTCCCATCTGCCTTAGGGGGTGCTAAGGCAGTTGAATAGGATTGAGAAAGTCCTGCAGGTTTATATACACCAGCAAGAGCAGCAGAAGCACGAAGCCGACGAAGTGAATCGCGTTTTCATATTCGGGCGGCACGCGTTTGCGGAAGATGATCTCTGGCAGGGTGAGCAGGATGCGCCCGCCATCCAGGGCGGGTATGGGCAGCAGGTTCATGATGCCCAACGAGGCGGAGATCATCATAAAGAACCAGATCGGGTCGGCGCGCTGATAGATATCATACATAAGCTTGTAACCGCCCAGGCGGCTTTCTTCCGGCCTGGCCTGTCCGCTCAACATGCGCACGGGTAGGAGCACGATGGTGCGGACGTAACTGTAGACCTCCCGTGCTCCCAGGTAGGTTGCCCGATCCAGGCTGATGGGGTGCTGGGGTGGGGCTAAT
>JAFGQI010000014.1 GCA_016935755.1 Anaerolineales bacterium | reverse complement strand
TTTTGGTTGGTCACAACTCCAAGTTTCTACCAAGGGGCGGTTTTGCTCAAGGGCTAAACCGCCCTAATTTTGTCTAAACTCGAGGTTAAAATTCAAGGCTGAAAAAGGATCGGAATATGCATCCCGTCTTTGTAAACCTGCCAGCGCCACACGGGCCATCGCCTGGAGCCGCTGCGATTTTTCTTGGTGTCAGTACAGCGCTTCAACGCACGCGGGAGCGCTTCCTGTCCACCAGCCTGCAGGAGCGGGGCATCTTGCAGCAGGGCAGCCTGAGCCTGCTGCAGAGCAGACAACGCTGCCTGAAAATCCTGCCTGCGCCATTCAACTTCCGCCTGGCGATAAAACGCCAGGGCCAGGCCGCGGATGAGTTGGGGTTCTTCGCACCAATATTCGCCAGCCTGGCGGTAAGCCTCCATAGCCCCATCCAGATCTTCCTGCTCCAAACGCCAATCTCCCTGCTCTAACAATACCATTGCCGCATTAGCCTTGCGCCCCAGGGAAACGTACCCATCCCGGGCTTTCTGCCACTCGCCAGACATCTCGGCCAGGAGAGCCATAACCCCAGAAGCCCACACGCCCACCTGTTCAGGGAGCAGCTCATAAAAACGGGCTGACCACCTGTGCATTTCTGCTTTACCAGATCTCCACAGCAGCCACGCCATCACAGCAATTACCGCCGGGTTCTCTGCCTGCTCGGGTGTTTTGAACGCCTGGCGCAGCAGGCTGATCGCTTCACCAGCTTTTCCCTGGGTGGGCAGCACCAGGGCCAGCTTGTGCAGGATCTCGGCTCGTACTTCTGGAGAGCTATCGGCCTCCAGGCATGAACGCCCGTTCTCATAGGCAGTGGCTGCCAGCAGATAATCAGCGCTAATCACTGCCGCATCGCCCTGCCCCAGATACAGGCTGGTTTTCAGCGCCATCACCTCACTGGTAATGGATTCATTCGCCACCTTGCTCAGGTCGGTCAGCGCCCGACTGAAATATGGTGGCGCCTCCATCACCAGGCCATGCTGTACTGACCAAACCCCAGCTTCTTTCAAATGCTGGGCTGCCTGCAGCCAATTACCAGCCTGTTCATAGTGATAAGCCACCCTACCGGCATCCTGGACCAGAGTTGTCCCCGGTTCAATCTCTAACGCCGCGGCAATCCTGGCTTGAATTTTACTTCTCCTGGCAGCGGGTAAACTCAGGTAAGCTGCCAGCCGGGCGTGCAGCTCGCGCCGCTGCTCATATGGCAGGCTGCTGTACAATATATCACGCACCAGGGTTTGTTGGAAGGCATAGCGGGCGTCCGCGCCGGCTTCAGTCAATGATATCAGGCGTTCGCGCCTCAGGGCGCGCAAATGGTTGCTCAGAGTGACCGCATCCATCGAGGCTGACAGCAAAGCCTGCACCTCACTGGTACGAAATTCATTGCCTATGACCGAGGCGACCCGGGCAACTTCGCGCTGCGCCTCCGGCAGAGTCTCCAGGCCGCTCAGCACCAGCTTTTGTAAAACATTAGATGTTTGTAAAACATCTCTCAAGTCTTGCGCGCTGATCTGGCGCGTGCGCATGAACCAGCGGGTAATCTCGCTGACAAACAGCGGGTTGCCCCGGCTCTGCTCGTGGATCACCTGGGCCAGATCCGAAACCAGCAAATACGCCACCAGGTCAGTCGTGCTGCTGGGAGGCAATGGCGAAAGGTTGATCACCTCAGTGGAGGTGCTGATCGGCTCGCCTGGTGTTTGTTCATCACGCTGCGCCAGCAAAAACAGCACCGCAGCATCACCCAAAGATTGAGATAGATAACGCAGCAAGCCTAGCGACTCAGCGTCCATCCAATGGGCATCTTCAAAAAAGATCGCCACAGGCTTTTGTCCCGCCAATCCGGATAGCAACGCCGCGAGAGCCCGGTGGAGCGAGTCGCGTTCTCCATCATTCAAATCCAGGGCTCCCTGCCGCCAGCTCGCCCCTGCCTGGCGACCTGATTTTTGATCCAGCTGATCCCATAAATCCAGGCTGCTGCCCCTGCGCTTCGCATGACCCTGGCGAATGAAATCCACGGACAAATCGGAGGGCTGGCGAGACGCCAGGATGTCAGAACTGCTAGCCTCTTCACCATTCACAGGCTTCTCGCGGGCTGGTTCGGCAATCGTCTCGCTCCTCAAGCCCAGCAAACTGGCCAAAGGAGTCAGGTGAACTGGGGAGATCCCCAGACCTGAAAGCAACCCACGCAGCTTTTGCAGATGCGCTTCGGGCTGATAATCCATTGAAGTGATCCCCGCCATCATGCGCAGCAGAACGCTCCAGCATCCGTAGGGGGTTTCTGCCTGGTAGGCATGGCACTGGTTGAAGTAAACGCTGAAATTCATATCCTCGGCGCGATTCAACAGCTCATCTGCCAGATGGCTCTTACCGATGCCAGCCGGACCCGTTAAAATTAACCCACATGTTTTCCCCTGAGAAACCTGCCGCAGGATCGCCTCTCCCCTGGCTATTTCAGCTTCCCGACCAATCAAGAGCTCTCGGCAGTGGGCGCGGTTAGCCAAAGTATCTTCGCGCGGCCCATTCACCTGGAACACAGCTAACGGGCGGCTCTTCCCCTTGACGCGAATTGGAGGCAGGGGGGCCAGGACGAAATAATCTTCCACCGAATTTTGGATGCGCACATCCAGCAGAATCTGCCCCATCTCCGCCGCGCCCATCAAGCGCGCCGCCAGGTTGACTTCATCCCCCATGACAGTATATTCTCGCCTGGTCGTGGAGCCAACCTCTCCGGCAAAGATCGACTCCCCAAAAGTAATCCCAATGCGGTGCTGGATCAGGGGTTGACTCGCCTCAGCAGGCAGATGGCGGGCAAATTTTTGCCGCCAGTTTTCTTCCAACATCTCCAGTTCAGCGTTCATCGCCAAAGCTGCGCTGACCGCTCTTTGCGGATCGTCCTCATGCGCCACCGGCGCTCCGAAGAGCACCAGCATTTTCGTCCCCTTGCTGTAGGGATCCACACGGCTGATGATGCCGCCATAGTGGGTGATTACCTCCTGCATCGCATTAACATAAGCGCTCAACAGGCTGGTCACACGCGGCGAACCTGCCGCCCCCCAGGTTCGCAGGAGCCATTCCGGGCCGGTAAAATTACAAAACATAACCGTTGTCGGACGGTATTGGCTCTTCACCTGCCTCTGCCGGGCATATACCACGATCCTGTCCACCAGCTCGGAAGCCAGGAAAGGGGTGAGAGCTTTGATCTGTCGTAAAGCCACCTCTACCTGGGTCAGGATGGCCTGAGGGCTGGCGCTCCAGGGAATGACCCCCCGGGCGCGCCGCGTCTCCGCCTTGATTTCGAACTCATCCAGAGCCTGCTCATCCGTCAACTGGACCAGAGCATAGCCCCCCTCCAGGCTTCGGGTGGCAAACTCCGAGGACAAATGCTGCACAGTGGCAGCGTTGATCACCAGCTGCCCTCCCCCGGTGGTCATGCCCTCGGCAGACATAGTTTGCGTTACGGCATCCCCCAATAGGATATATTCCATGCGCTGCTCGGAGCCTACACTGGCTGCCAGGAATTCGCCGCTCGCCAGGCCAATTTTCATGCGCAGGCTCTCCACCCCTGAGGGAGTCTCGATGCGGGCGAAATCGGACATCGCCCGCAGCATGCGCTGCCCGGCGCGCACCGCCCAGTTCGCCTGCTCGCCGTTCTCCTGCTCGGGGAAGTAGACCAACATGGCATCGCCAGCAAACTTCAACAGAATTCCCCCCGACCAGGCCAAGATTTCCAGCATACGGGCGAAATAGCGGTTCATGATCTCGGTCAGCTTCTCAGCCCCCTCTGGCCCAAAGACAGCCAACCGCTCCGAAAGGGCTGTAAACCCACTCACGTCTGAAAAAAGCAGGCTGCCATTCAGCACCTGCCCATTTACCAATCCCGGGAATGGGCGGCGCATCTTTTCTTGCACCAGATGGTTGGGCAAAAAAGTCGAGAGCAGGTAGAGCACTGAGCGCACCCGCTCCAGAGCGTTAAACAGCACGCCTCTGGAAGGTTCCAGCCCCATCAGCTTGCGCCACAGATCCGGAGAGAGATAAGCCTCCAGATCAGGCGGAACGCGCAGCCGTCCATCCGAATCCTCTTCATCTTCAGAGGCGACCTGCAATCCACCCTCATCAGGAGCAGAAAGGCTGCCCTGAGCTGTTGCGGAAGTTTGGGGCGAGCCTGTTTTGTCAGGTGAAGGAGTTATCTCTGGCGCAGCAGCTCGCCCCAGGGCAGCCAGATCAGCCAGCCCTTCAGCAGCACCTGATGGGGATGACTGATCTGGAGCGGCAGCCTGGCTATCGACCTGCTCGAATAATGCCTCCAGATCGGGCAGGCCCCTGGAGAGTCTCCGCCGGGGCTGGGTTTTGTCTGACTGCACAGGCTGACTGGAGTCTGCTTTTTCCGGCTCTGCGACAGGGTCATTCGCGGGAATGGAATCCGACACGGGTACCTCGGTAAGGTTACAATGAGGGTCTGAAGAAGATTATACAACAAACCGATTAAATCCCCGTAGATTTTCCAGCTATGTTAAAATATAAGGTGCAGTTCTCCTGGGAAAGGGAAGATCATCATGGCGCCAACAGCAAATCGGACCATTACTCCGTCACAGCTCGAGCATTTACTGGCTGCTGAGCCATACCTGATTGACGACCACGACCTGAGCGATAATTCTGCCTTCCTGCGCCTGATGGAGGCTGCAGAGCGCCAGCAGTTCACCCAATCGTTCACCGAACGAAACCTGGCGCCGGGTGAAATCGTCTTTCGAGAAGGCGAGTGGGGCGATACCATGTACATCGTGTGGTCTGGCCGAATCGCCATCCTCAAGGGCGATCTAGATACACCCACCATCCTGGCTATGCGCGGCGCCGGGGAGATCATCGGTGAGATGGCCTTACTTGAAAACCAGCCCCGCTCGGCCACAATCGTCGCCCTGGAAAATCTGCGCTTGATGGGGTTGAACCGGCAAAAATTTCACCAGCTGCTCAAAGATACCCCTTCAGTCAGCCTGAGCATCCTGGAAATCCTCAGCGCCCGCCTGCGCAAATCGGATGAGGCCCGCAGCAGTGGGCAGCTCAGCGAAAAACAGCTCATCAGCCAGGTTTCCGCTTTACAAAACGAAAAACAGCGCCTGGAGGCGCTGCAGCGCCTGCGGGATGAGACCAGTGAACTGATCATCCACGATCTGCGCAACCCGCTCAATACCATCACCATCGCTCTAAAAATGCTGAGTGTAATGCTGCCAGAAGAAGCGCTCATCGCCAATCGCGATATCCTGGATGTCGCTAAAGCCAACCTGGAGCGCATGCAGCGGCTGGTTGATTCGCTCCTGGAGGTTTCGCGGATTGAATCGGGCCAGGCGCAGTTTGTGCTGTCCGAATTCAGCCTGAAAGAGCTGATCGAGGAGGTGCTCGAGCGGGTCTCCATCGTTGAGCGTAAAGGCATCCGCCTGAGCGCAGCCATCTCCGCTGATTTGCCCCCCCTCACCGCCGACCGGGAGCGCATCGAGCGCGTTCTGGTCAACCTGCTGGATAATGCCTTGAAGTATACGCCAGATAATGGATCAATTACCCTGGCTGCCCAAGTTCAAGATGATGAGATCCAGGTCAGCGTCACTGACACCGGTCCGGGGATTCCACCGGAAGATCGCCAGCGCATCTTCGAGCGCTTTGCCCAGGGCATGGGCGAAAAGCCTCGGCGGCGAGGCTTTGGCCTGGGGCTGGCGTACTGCCGCCTGGCAGTCGAACGACACGGTGGGCGCATCTGGGTCGAGCCGGGCGATAACAACCTTGGCAGCCGGTTTGTGTTTACACTGCCACTAAACCCGTGATACTATGAAAATAACCACCCGTCTAATCTTATCCTTCTTGCTGGTCTCCATCTTGCCGCTCGGCCTGATGGGCTATCTGGAACTGCAGGCCATGGATCGCTTCCGCTCACTGGCTATCGAGCAGAGCGTCGCCGCCCTGCAGCACCTCGGTGAGCAGGCTATCCACCAGAAGGCGGTGGATGTGGCCCGCCAGGTCGATCTGTACCTGCAGGCAAACCCGCAAGATTTATCCTTGCCGATTGCTGAGGTTGTCACACAGCTTTCCACTGACCAGGAGCTGGCCGCCATCTCCGTTCAGCCGGTGGGAGAGACAGGCTACACCGCGGTCTATGACCAGAGCGGGGTAGTGTTCTTCCACGCCAACCCCAAGATGGTCGGGAGGAACATGAGCGAACTGGCCGAAACGCTGCCAGCATTCTGGGCGCTGTATGCCGCCAGCCTGGATGGCAGTGTGGTGGCATCCTATTACGAATGGCAGGATCCCGATGGCTCCATTCGCGACAAATATATGAGCTGCGTGCCTGTCGGGCAGACGCCCTTACGCGTAGCTGCCACAACTTACATTGACGAGTTTTCTCAGCCTGCGCGGCAAACCGAGGCTGTCTTGAACGCCCTCTTCCAGGCTGTGCGGCTCTATACGCTCATCGCTCTGGTAGCCATAGGCATGCTTGCCCTGGGCATCGCCCTATACCTGGCCTGGAGCATCAGCCGGCCGATCAAGCAGATCACCGCCGCGGCAGAAGCGGTGGAGCTAGAGCAGTACGACGATCATCCGCTGACGAACACCGCCTCCCGCCGTGATGAGCTGGGCCAGCTGGCGCGCACCTTCCAGCGCATGGCCGAGCAGGTGCAAGCTCGCGAGGAGCGCCTGAAGGAACAGGTGCAGGAACTGCGCATCGAAATAGACGAATCCAAAAAGCAGCGCCAGGTGGAAGAAATCACCGAGACGGAATATTTCCGCCAGCTGCAGCAAAAAGTAGCCTGGCTGAAATCCCGGCGGACTCCCTCCGACCCATCGTAAACCGGCGGAGCTTGAACCAGCCTGCCGATTTATTGGTACAATATAGGCCGGGAGAAAACATGGTTACCCTCGAAACAACCCTCCACGTCCCCAAGGATGTGCTCTTTCACGAACTGGCCGGCGAAGCCGTGCTTCTAAATCTGGTCACCGGCAAGTATTATGGGCTGGACGAAGTCGGCACGCGCATGTGGATGCTGCTCAGCGAGCATAAGCAGATCGAACCGGCTTATCAGGCGCTGCTGGATGAGTATGAGGTCGAACCCGAGCGGCTGCAGAGCGACCTGCTCAAACTGGCGGATGACCTGGTGGCGCACGGCTTATTGGCTCTGAATGAGGCATAAGCTGCTTTCATTTTTCCATCTTCCCCCGGCAGACCGGTGGGACCTGGTGCAGGCCTGGCTGCTGCTCCTGGGCATTGACCTGGGGCTGCGCTGGCTGTCCTTTACGCGCCTGCAAGCCTGGCTGCACCGGACAGCCAATCCCCGCCAGCCTGACAACCCGGCCGAAATGATCCGCCGCTGGCGCTGGCTGGTGGACCTGGCGGGTCGCAATCACCTCTATCCGATGACCTGCCTGCGCCGCGCCCTGGCCCTGCAGATGCTGCTCGCCCGCCGCGGCGTGCAGACCCGGCTGCGCTTCGGGGTCAAGAAAGAGGCCAGCGGCCTCACCGCCCACGCCTGGCTGGAGCGGGATGGCGCTCCGATCAGCGAACCCGAGCTGGTCACCGAGCGCTACGCCGCCTTACAACCCTTTTTAGCCGCCCAAACCGACTAAATAGAGAAGGGTATGTCCAATAATACGCCATCCCAACCCACTCCTGACCCGATCCGGGTGCTGCTGGCAGACCGGCATACGCTGCTGCGCGCCGGGCTGCGCCTGCTGATCGATCCGCAGCCCAATATGCAGGTGGTGGGCGAGGCTGGCAGCTGCAGCCAGGCGGTCGAGCTGGCCGAAAAGCTGCAGCCCGATATCATCCTGCTGGAGCTGAACCTGGATGGGCCGATCGACAGACCAGAGACGGACATCATCTCCGACCTGCTGGAGGTCGCCCCGCAGGCGCGCCTGATCCTGGTCACCGCCATCGAGGATGCCTGCGTGCACCAGGAAGCGGTGCGCCAGGGGGTGATCGGCATCATCCTGAAGGAGCAGCCGGGACATATCCTGCTCAAGGCGATCGAGAAGGTGCATGCGGGAGAGGTGTGGATCGACCGGGCGATGATGGCCAACGTCCTGGAGGCCATCACCCGCGCCCGCATGGGGATCGAAGAAAATCCCGAAGCGGTGCGCATCGACCTGCTGAGCGACCGCGAGCGCGAGGTGATCGCCCTGATCGGCAAGGGGCTGAAGAACAAGCAGATCGCCGAGCGGCTGTTCATCAGCGAGATCACTGTGCGCCACCACCTGACCTCGGTCTACAGCAAGCTGGGGGTCAACGACCGCCTGGAGCTGACCATCTTCGCCTACCGCAACGGCCTGGCCGAACTGCCCAAGTAATGCGCTAATAACCAACGCCTGCGCCCTGGTTCCCGCTGAACCGGGGCGTTTTTATTCCCCTGTGGCACAAATGTGCCATTCAGCCCGGATTTCTATCCTATTGCAGACTGGCCGGAAAAGGGACAATCCAACGTATCCAGTCGGCCTGCCTGTCCGATGCAGGAAAAGCCCAAATCATCTAAAATGTACACTTGAGAGAGGAAGAGATGGGAACAACGATTCAAAGGATGTCCCTGAAGATGAACCTAACAGACGATCCAAACCCTGGCTTTGCAGAGCGGCGCGCCAAGCCGCGCATCCAGTGCTCCTATCCGGCGGTGGTAAGAACTCACCTCCCCGGTGGAGGGAAGGTGGTCGCCCAGGCGGTACTGTCCAACATGAGCGCCAACGGCATGTACCTGCGCAGCAAACATTCGTTCCAACCGGGCGAAAGCCTGCTGATCATGGTGCGCATGTCCACCTCCCCGCTCAGCCAGGACACCGTGCCGGTGATCGCCGCCAAGGGCGTTGTCACCCGCAGCGAGCCGCATACCGGCGGCGTCTTCGGGATCGGGCTCAAGCTGACCCATCATCGCTTCTTGTAAGATTATTCACCGGGCAGCATGACCCGGTCATTATAACCACCAATCTATATATCTTCTTTAGAGAGAGGGAAGAGAACATGAAACACACTTTTCGAGCTTTTAGCATCCTGGCCATCCTGGCCCTGCTTTTCGCCACTTTTGGCTTTTCAGCCCAGCCTGCCAAGGCGGATCCGGCTTATGTTTGTTTGCCGACCTGCGAGGCGAATGATGGGCGATTTTTCAATGTTGCCGGTATGGGGCTGGAAACGCTAGCTGATGAGTCCATCAACCTTCAGCTTGCTGCCCCATGGGATGCTACTAACATCGAGATTGGCATCTTTGATGGCAACACCGGTGGTATGTGGGATTCGGGCACCACAATCTTAAAATATGAACTCTACGCCGACCCTCTGGTTGATGGCAGCCAGTCCTTCTTAGTTGCCCAATGGTTAGGCAGCGAGATGCCTGACAATGCCTGGTTCAACGTTACTCTGCCCAACGTGCAAGAAGCTAAAGCGCCCAATGGCAACTTCTTTTACCATCTGTACATTTACACTACTGACCCTGGTACCACCTATGTGGGCAACTTCAAGGCCCGCACCGATGGTTACATGTTCACTGTGCGGCCGTCAACTTTCGCTTTTACAGCACCACTTACCAACTTTAACGATATACAAGTCATATATCCCAACTGGCCATCCCTCACTCCTACAACCTATGATGGTAACTTTGATTTTTATCTCTACTTGCCATCATCTGCATCTTTTCTATCCCAATGGGATGGTGATCTGGACTATGGTTCCTATGATCTTTTAAATATCGATACCGATGATTTAGATACCCCTAACAATACTCTTCCAGAATGGGCCAAACCCGAGGGAAACAATTTGGAGGGTGTCAACCAAGCAGACCCACAAGATGATAATAATTTACAATTTTACCGGCGCTCACCGAATATTTATTATGAAGTAACCACTCCGGATGGCCAATCCTTCACTAACACGGATCCATCTGGCAACCAGGAATGGGAGCAGTTCCGGATTGAGACAAACCCTTCGATACCAGCCGATTACTATGTGGACAGTCCATTACCATCAGGCATATATCATATTACCCTCCATGGGATGGATATGAGCAACCTGAATGCCTGGCACTTTTTCCACAGCATGGTGGGAGTTTGTCCTGCACCTCCGGAGGGGATTCCTGACCCATGCAAAGAGATCATTCACCCCTATACCATTGGTGACACTATTTTCCATGACTCAAACGGCAATGGCTTCCAGGATTATGATGAGGTAGGTATATCTGGTGTTGTTGTCTATCTATTAGATGGTAATAACCAACCAATAAGAGACATTCACGGCAATCCTATCTCTACCACTACAGGCTCCGATGGAACATATTCCTTTGACGTTGATGGTCAGTCGATTAATCCGAACACTAACGAAATCATCTCCGATGGCGTCTATACGATTCAAGTTGATCAGGCCAATTTCAATCCTGGCGCTCCTCTAGCAGGCATGACTTCCACAACCGGCGGCGAGCTTCAGACCAATACCGTCATCGACGCCAATATCCTGACCTACGACTTCGGCTACCACCGCGAGTTCACCAACCCCGGCACCGGTACGATCGGCTTCTGGAAGACCCACCCGGAGGCCTGGCCGGTCGAAACCATCATCATGGGCGGACAGACCTACACCCGCGAGCAAGCCATTGCCCTGATGAACGCCAAGAAGGGCGGCGATAAGACCTACGATCTGTTCGCCCAGCTCGTAGCCGCCAAGCTGAATGTCCTGATCGGCAACGATCCCTCCTGCATCAGCGCCGATATACAGACCGCCGATGCCTGGCTGGCGACATACCCGCTCGGCAGCAAGGTCAAGGCCAGCAGCCCGGCCTGGCAGGCCATCTCGGCGACCTTCACCCGCCTGGATAACTACAACAACGGCCTGCTCTGCGCCCCACACCGGGGTTAATCCCGATGCAATTTCGATCACGGCTCACCCGAGTTCAGGGTGAGCCGTGTTTTTTTATTGGTCCTGTAGCAGAGAGCGATAATAAGCACTCTCAGCCAGCAGCTCCTGGTGGGCGCCTATGGCGACCAGGCGTTTATCGTTCAGCAAGAGAATGCGGTCGGCGTTCCGGGCTGCCTGCAGGCGATGGGTCACAATAAATAAGGTTTTCCCTCCCAGCATATCCGGCAGCGCCTCGAACACGGCCTGCTCAGTAGCGCGGTCCAGCCCCGAGGCCGGTTCATCCAGCACCAGGATGTCCGGATTCTTCACCAGCGCCCGGGCGATCGACAGGCGCTGCTTCTGCCCTTCTGAAAGATTGACCCCACGTTCGCCCACCAGCGAATCATAACCCGCCTCCAGGCTGGTGATGAAGTCATGGATACCGGCTGTTTTTGCCGCCCACGTGACCGCGGCCAGATCAGCCTCCTGGTTCCCGTAGCGCAGATTGTCCAGAATCGTCCCAGTCAGCAGCAAGGTACTTTGCGAGACGTAGCCGATGCGCTGGCGCAGAGAGACAAGTTCATAAGCGCTGGCTGGTTGGCCATCGAACCAGATTTCCCCCTGCGTGGGCCGGTAAAAGCGCAGGATCAGGCTGACCAGGGTAGTCTTGCCCACTCCGCTTGGGCCGACGATAGCCACCCGCTCGCCTGGCGGGATGTGAAAAGAGACATCCTGCAGCACCGGCTCTCCCTGTCCATAGGAAAAACCAACCCCTTTGAACTCGATCTCGCCGCGCAGCCGCTCGACCGGCTGACCCTGGCCAGGTTTTTCCTCAGGCACAATCGCATACAGGGCCGTAACGCGCTGCAGGGCGGCCAGGGCGCCCTGGAACTGCAGGTTGAAGCTGGCCAGCATCAGCGCCGGGCCATAGACATAGCCCAGGTAGCTCTGGAAAGCCAGCAGGGAGCCCAGGCTCCATTGCGCCTGGATCACCCAATAAGCCCCGGCAACCAGGACAACTCCCCGCCCCAGGTCCGGCATAGCGCCGATGGCCAGGTTGGCTACTGTTCCCAGAGCGGTGCGTTCCAGGGCGATCTGCCGCACGCCATCCAGTTCGGTCAGGATGCGCCCGGTCTCCCGCTGCTCCGAGCTGAAAGCCTTGATCAGGCTCAAGGCGGAGAGCGTTTCCTGCACCCGGCGCGACAGGCTGGCCTGCTGCTCCATGCTGTGGTGGCTGAGAATGCGGGTGCGCTCCGAGAAGTAACGCACGGTCACGACCATGATGGGCAAGGCGATAACCGTCACCAGGGCCAGTCCCCAGTTCAGGTAGAACAACAGCGCCGCGCCGCCGATGAAACGCAGCAGGCTGCTGGCCAGGTAGACCACCGTGCCGGAGAAGAACCAGCGCAGTCCCTGCACATCCGAGGACAGGCGCGCCATCAAGTAGCCGGTCTCTTCACCGTCGAAGAAGGACTTGGGCAGGCGCAAAGTATGCTCGAACAGGTCGCGCTGGATATCGACCAGCACATCCTGTTCGAAGCGGGTCAACAGATAGCCCTGCACCGCGCCAGACGCCATTCCCAGCCCTTTGATGGCAGCCAGCAACAGGACAGCCCAGACAAGCAGATCCAGGCGGCGCGCCAGCAGCACCTGATCGACAAAAAAACGATAGACCAGAGGCTGCGGCAAAGCCAGCAGAGAAGTGAACAGGATCAGCAGCGCTCCCAGCAGCCCCCTGCGCCAATGCGCCCTCAGGTAAGGCCGCAGCAGGTCCAGGCTGGCGCGCACATCCAGATAGCCGCCCTGGCCAACCAGGCGGTCCTGCACCGGGGGGCGCGACAGGCTGGCTTTGAGATAATCGAACCAGGAATCCATCCTTGAAATTTGCCAGGCGCAGCTGCCTGCGCCAACCTTTCAATTACAATCAGTATCATGAGGGATTGTATCAGATTGAAGCGCATCCAGAAGACTGTTTTTCAGATGCGACCAGTCAGCCTGCCGCGCCGTGAGCTCCAGTTCACCCCACAGCACCAGATCATAGGGCTTACGGCACTCGAAGCGCCTCATTTCCGGCCACCAGCGCGCCACCGTCCTTCCCTGGCAAACGTACTTAACAAGCGGGCCATCCTTCGTGCTCAATTCCACCTTCTGAACAGGCGGGCGCCACAGCCGAACGACCAGCCCACTCTGGCGCAGGCAACGATATGGTCCACCTGCCAGGGATGAAAGCCCTCGCCTGGTGAAGGTAAACAATCGGTCAGCAAAGCGTGCTGCGCGAGCATAGAGCCATCCCCATCTTCCACCCCAAACGTGGAATTTTCTACCTCCACGCTGAAAATGAGTCACCCGGCCGACCAGGTTTTCCTGTGTAATCCGAACGGTATCAAAAGAAAAATTATTATCCCCTTGTGTAACCAGGCCCTCAGGCGTTTTCGCGACGATGCGATGCACAAGATCATGAACCTGCTCATTCGAGACAGAAGCATGAAAGACCACCACATCGCCAACCCGGAGGTTTTCCGCCCGCGCTGCCTGGACCCACAAGCAGTCGCCCGGGAGAAACACCCCTCGCATGCTGCGGCCATGATAGAAGAGGATTTTCCGGTCGTTAAGATCCGTTGCAGTTGGTTTCACTCAAACTACACTACCCCATTACTGTGTCGATAGCATCCCAATCTATAAAATCTCGAGGGAAATACATCCGGTAACACGGAACTTGATGGCAAACCTCGTCAAGAAGGTGGAAGAGTTCGATACGATGGCCTCTTGGAAGATAATCTACATAAGGTCGAGAATCATTGTATAGATATTCGAGAGCATTCGCGCTCGCAACAGCTTCTAACCGAAACTCGGCGGATTGCTCCAGGAAAAATATTCCTCCTAAGGGCGCATTTTCTTGTGGGTTTGTAAATAAGCCCCATGGAGTGCCATATACCATCACCCTACCGTTTTTTTTGCGGATGATGTTCTGGTCATCTGAAAGTATCGTGCCGGATGGTGCACTCCTAACAACAGTCGTCTTGCCTCCTTCGTCAGGAGCCAGGAACAGGGCAGTACTTCCCCTCCGGATAATCGCCGAACTATGTACAACAGTTGCAGAAAACGCTGGCAAGAAAGGTGCTACGATGCTGGCATACACGTTTCTTTCCGCAAGTTCTCTGCTATCTTGGGCAGCAAAATACACATCCAGACGATGTGCAAAATAATCGTAAAAAACTATTGAACGTGGATGTAGTTCGATAGTCGATAGCTGCGGATGCGCCATACATTCAACCAGTCTTTGGCGCACGCCTTGAGCCCCTAGCAACAAGCTATCCATACCAATGTGACGGCTATTCCGGATTAGCAGTTCTTCTTCTGTAGACAATTCAGAGTGTACAACCAGGCGCTCATCGATCTCATGATAATGGACAAAGATATCTGCGCGGTCTTCACTGAAAACCAAAAATTTTCGAAACATTTCCCTCTTAAAGTAAACAATATCGATGTCTGCCTCTATCTCAAGCGATAAATCAGCAAACAGCAGATGAATCTTCATCACAATAAAACCACTTTATAAATCGATTTTTTCAGCGACTAACTTTTTGGAATAACTAAGAGTACGGTTTCCGAAAATCCCGAATCAGACACACGCGTTCTATAGGGGGCTAACAGAACAGCCCAAAAGTACAATGCAAATTGATAACTGAATCCATCTCTCAATTTTTAAACAATTGGTTGATCTTAAAAACAAACAAGTTCAGTATTTGACTTCAGGTGAAATAGCAATCAGTAATCCTCATTGAAATCTAACATGGGGTTCTTACGCGCGCTGCTTTCTTAGGTAAGAACCCCTTGCAAACATTCCAACTAACTAATAATTATGGATCGAACCTGTTAGACATGCCGTGTCCGGTGATGTTCCAGTCTGACACGCACCCTCCGCAGGGCTTAATCCAACAGGGGAACATAGAGCAGGGTCTTGTTTGGGGTCATTCCCATTTGCACAGGTAAGAGCAGAAGGATTAGCTCCAGAGAAACATATGCCAGTTGGGCCACTACCACCACCTTCTGCACTATATGAGGCATAGATCGATACAATTCGAGGTGTCTCATATTTTCTTCGGTTTGCTGTTGCCATCTCAACCTCCTTTGTTTCCTTACTTCAGTTTTCCATTATATCATCGAAAACAAAAAACAAACGGCAAAGAATGAAAAATTCTGACCGAAAGGCTATACAGCAATCTTACGCGAAGAGGGAAACAACCCCATGCCATCTGCCAGGTCACAAAACCAATATGGCGCGTTCAACTTGCCAGATAGGTGATAGTTGCTGGCAACACAATGGCCTTGGCATATGTAACGATGGATGCATTGGGTGCATATCCCCTCCAACTGCATCGGGATCAGTTCTCTCAACAAAGTCAATTTCTCATTCCGAGTCCACACTTCAACTAGGTCATCCTGCTCTACCCGTCCATATACAAGGTCCGGCTCATTCACACCGATTCCGCATAAGGCCAGCTCTCCACCCGATAGTAAACCCAAGATGTTCTGGACAGAACACAACCTTTTTTGGGCCAGCAATCTCCGGATCGGGAGGAAGGCATAGGGAATATCAAATTGCACTGGGATTCGATACTTGCGAGCAATATCTATCTCAATCCTATGATAAACCGAAAGAACTTCATCCATCCCCAAACCATTCTCTTTGGCAAAACGCTCCCCACGGCCAATTTTCTGCACGTGGTTAAATTTAACAGAATTACAGCCCAACTCTTGGGCCATTCGTACAAAATCATCAATCTCGCCTACGTTGCCAGTATGGATGGTGAAAATCAGCTGTGTAGGGATTCCGTTTGATACTAAAGCGCGCACCCCCTGCACAGCTCGTCCAAAACTACCCGGCACCATGCGCAGCCATTCATGGGTTTCCGCCCGGGCACCATCTAAACTCACAGAGACGAACCCTACTCTCTGCTCCTTTAGAAAATGAGCCAGGCTTTCGTCCACAAGCGTTCCATTGGTTTCAATCAGGATGCCTAACCCAGCTTGGCGGGCCAGATGGATTAACTGACGAAACTCAGGATGGGTGGTGGGCTCCCCACCAGTGAACTTCACCTGCCTCAATCCCAACGGCAACGCTTCGCGAATTGCTTTCTCCACCCATTCTACAGGGATAAAAGCACCATCCCCATTATTCGGTTTGAACGCTGGACTGATCCAGCAGTGCCGACAGGCCAGGTTGCAAGATCCAGCAGCATAGAGGTAGATCGATGTAAGAGGTGGAACCCCTGGCGGTAAGTTGAGTATTGTCTGAGTTTGCCCAGCATCTTTTCCCATAATCTGATACCTGATACACTCTCTATTTGGTTTCCAATAAAAAACGCCGGTAACAATCTTCTGGGTTAGCGCGGTTGAAATCGCCAGTCAACTCGTAAGCCAACCCGGGACAACCTCCATTGCAGTATTCTGCCCACTCGCAATCTTCACAGGTGGGTAATTGCCGCATTGGGATAGCCCTCCGCTGGCGCAAGGCCTGCATCTGGGGGTTATGGTTCCAGATATCCACCAGCGAGTCCGTGAGAATATTGCCCACCACCACGCCAGACAAGATGTGGCATGGCACCACGCTGCCATCATGTAGGATGTCAATTTTAGAAAATACACATCCACATGCTGTCAGATAGCCCATACCCCAGCGTGAGGTCTTCTCACCGGTGCGCCGGGCGTGTTCCATCTCCGCATATGCCCGACGATTAGCAACTGGCCCGGCTGTACCACTGATACGCCCCGGGTAGCGTTCCAATAATCGCTCAATCATCTCCATTGCCTCCAGCTTTTCAAGGGAAGTTAGGGAGACTTGCTCTCGATTCTGGCAACCTGCCCCCATCGGGAAGGCCTCATTGGTCCCAAAGGATGGCAAGCCGATCTCTTCGAGCAGCAGGTGAGCAATATTATCCAAATCATGCAGGTTGTAGCGGTTGATCGTCACTCGTACGACAACAGGGAAACCAGCTGATTTGAGCAGCTTGAGACCGCGCAAGGCGCGGGCGAAGCTGTTCGGCCGGCTGCGGTCGTGCACCTCAGCAGAGGCACCATCGATCGAGATTTGAATATAATTCAACCTGAGCCTGCGTTTACCCACCTCAAACTGCGCCAGCAACGCCTCATCAATCAGGGTCCCATTGCTCAAGATGCAATAGCGCATGCGATTGGCGATCAGCCCATCGATCAGGGTGAACAAGTCGGGCCGGGTAAAAGCCTCCCCTCCGGTCAGGGTCACATCCATCACCCCCAATTGGCCCAATTCATCAAAAAAGGCCAGCCAACGCTCAGTGGGCAAATCGCTCAGCGCGGCCATCTCACCGGCATAATAACAGTACCGGCAGCGCAGATTGCAGCGACCGGTAATAGCAATGCCAACGCTTTTAGGCGTCGAGAGGAAGGACCTATCGCTCATCGGCCAGCCGCCTAATTCAGCTGCCTATCTACGACACCAATAAAGCCACTAACTACCATTGCTTCAATACAGGTCTGCACCTGATCGTTGACCTGGTCTTCGGGTACATCGTCAAACGCATCCTTGATCGCTGCTACAATAGTGGTCAAATCTGCTATATCGCTGCATCGTTCCCAAACGAACAGAGCTGTGGTATTGATCGCCTTCACCTCATTGGTATCCGGGTTGAAGAGCAGCGCCCCATCCTCATCTTCCTCGCGCAGCACCACATCCGGATTGCGCAGATAATATACAGACATAACGATTTCTACCTCCTCACACATACAAACCTTGAAACTACACTTCATCTAAAAATTCTGTTGATTTACACCCCATCTCTCAATAATCGAACTTCAGTATTATAATCAAACTAATCGAGAAAGGCAATGATCTCGAGCAAGCCGTGGAATCTGATGTATAATCAGAATTAATCAAGATTTAACCTTACTGGCTGATCTTTACGACCCTTTTTCAAATATTTAGCGACTAAGTAATAAATCCAATCATTCGATCTAATCGTTTCAACCATAATAAGGAGGCCAAGATGTTTAGCAAATTCACCCGCTGGTTACGCAGCAAAGCCGGTATGGCGACCATCGCCGGAGTCTTAATCGTGGCGGTAGTGCTGGCTGTAGCCGGCCAGCAGTTAGGCTGGTGGGCCGGCCCAGGCACGGCTGGAATCCCTGCCGCCAGCTATCCCGTCCCTGCAGGCGGATATACCTGCCTGCCATCTTTGGTATGCGATCAAGAAGATGGCAAGTTCTTAATCATCTCCAGTACAGGCAAAGCCACTTTCGCCGGGGCAAAAATCGTGGCCTGGATCGCCGTGCCGGGTGATTATACTACCTTCGAACTGGGCATATTCGATGGTGATACCGGAAAAGATAGCGCCGGGCAATTAAATTATTACAACGGCAACTGGGATGAGAAATATCCCGAGTCAACTTACACACTATATGCCGACCCATTGAAGGATGGTCAAGGGAATGTCGTCATTGGCACCTGGCGTGGCAATACCGATGCCATGCCTAACAACGCCTGGTTTACCTTGAACCTCAACAACGCTCCTGAGGCCAAAGGACCCAGCGGCCATTATTTTTACCGCCTGGAAGTCACTCAAGACCCCAACATCTCGGGGTCAAATGCCTTCAAGCTGCGCTCCAACGCCTACCTGAGCACCGGCCGCTCCGACCTGACAGATACCAGTATCAGTATTGTTGGACAGCTTGCCACTCAGAAAGATATTCCTATCATCTACCCACAGTTTAATGGAAATATCTTCGAACCAGGAAGCTCAATCTACACCGGGGAGTGGTTATTCTACATGTATTTACCCAACTCAAAAGAAGGATTAGAGTTCTGGGATGGTGACTTCGACCGCGGCACCTCTATAAGCGTAGGCCCAGATACTGATGATCTCAATACAGATGCCAGTCTGCCAACCTGGTCAATGCTGGGTACCGTGCCCGAGGGCGATGGTATTCAAGGGAATCCTGCCGATGACAATTTCTTGGCTCTTTATCGGCGAGAGCCACCAGTAAAATTTACATTGACTGATCCTCTGGGCTCTCCGCTCTACACCAACGAAGAACCCTCCGGGACGGAGGAATGGGAGCGGTTCGTCATGGCCACTAACCTGGGTATGAGTCTCAACTCAGAACTGGCTAATCCCGATATGGTAGTGGACTCGATCAAACCCGGTCTCTACACTCTGCACATCGAGGGGCTGGACATGCACAACCTGGTGGCTTTCCGGGTCAATTATGAAATCTGCGACCCCGAAGACGGCTGCGGCCCCTGCGTCAATCCCGGCTGCGACAGCGTAGCCTGCCCGCGCACCATCGGCTACTGGAAGAACAACGTCAAGAAAGTGCTGATCGACCAGAAGACCAATGGCACCCAGGAAACCCCCGAGTCCCTGGATTGGGCCCTGCAGAACGTGGCCAAGTACAGCGTGCTCTTCCGCACTGGGATCAACGTCTCGGCGCCCACCCCCATCGACAACCCCGTGCGCCTGACCGACCAGGAAGCCAACATGATCCTGCAGCGCGATAAGAAGGATTATCCGGGCGATGCCAACTCCATGCTGGCGCGTGCCCTGCAGCAGAACCTGGCCGCCTGGCTCAACATGGCCTCCGGCAAGGTCAGCGATAACACCGTGCTCACCCTGAACGTGCCTGGCGGCGGCTTCGAAGGCACCATGCTGGAAGCCCTGATGGAAGCTCAGGATATCATCCTCAACGGCGGCGACCTGGAACGGGCCAAGGACATCGGCGACCAGATCAACAACGGCCTGCTGGGCGAGGATGCTGAAGTCGGCTCCTGCGACGCTGGCACGGACGACTCGAAGGATTACGAGCAGACCATGCCCAAGGACAAGCAGCCGCCCAAGCACAAAGATATGCCCAAGGCGCCCAAGCCCGACGTGCCGGATGAGGTCACCCCTGGCCCCGCCCCGGTCTGCACCACCTTCAACACCTACAAGGTTGAGAACCCGACCACCAACCCGTTCTACGGCATCAAGTTCGAGTATGCCTCGGGCACCGAGATCAAGAATGGCGCTTCAGATGTCTTCAAGGTCACCCTGCCTGCGGATGTCGTCCAGGGCATGACCTCGGTGCAGCTGGAAGGCAAAGCTGCCACCAATGCCGGTGTGGTCACTCTGGAAGCTGACTTCACCAGCCCGGTAGGCGGCGGCGAGCCAGTCAAGGATGACAGCGGCCTGTTCGGCTTCACCTTCATGGGCGCGGTCGACAACGGCGATGGCACCTACACCCTGTCCTTCCAGTTCATCGTCTACGGCGATAACGCCCTCAGCCATGCCACCATCGGCCTGCCGGACGGCGCAGTACCGACCGAGAGCGGCAACTTCCAGAGCGAGTCCTGCGTGGCCCCATAGACGCCTCTGGCTCTGGTAGAGATGAATACCTGATCTAACAACACAGTGGCAGGTGTGAACCCCCCTGCCACTGTGGGTTTTAACTGATTTTTTCCTTGCACCAGCGCCTGACTTAGTGTAAGATACCCGTATGCAGATCATCTCCTACGCCATTGCTGCCATCATCCCTTTGATCGTCCTGGCGGTTATCTACGCCCTCGATTTGTACAAGATGGGCGAGTTTCGCTCGGTGCTGCTGTGCTTCGCCTGGGGGCTGGCGGCTTATGGGCTGGCATACTATGTCAACAGTTCCGT
This sequence comes from Anaerolineales bacterium, assembly GCA_016935755.1. GTDB lineage: Bacteria > Chloroflexota > Anaerolineae > Anaerolineales > UBA4823 > JAFGQI01. Next base: position 3,304 of record JAFGQI010000014.1, on the reverse strand, counting down.
CTACCGGGCTGGCTGGCTCAACCGGTCGGAGATCGTGCGCTACTTTGCCCCCTTTGCCGAAGAAATCCTCAAGGCCCTCATCCTGGTCTACCTGGTACGCCGCCCCAACTTCACCTATTTCGTGGATGGCGCTATCTACGGCTTCGCCGCCGGGATGGGCTTTGCCGTGATCGAGAACTACCAGTACATCCTGGCGACCCCCAGCGCCGGGCTGGGCACCGCCATCGCCCGGGTGCTGTCGGTCAACCTGATCCACGCTTCGGCCACCGCCCTGGTGGGGGTAGCCCTGGGTCTGGCGCGCTTCCGCCGCACGGGAGGGCATATTTTGCTGCTGCTGGGCGGTCTGTTCGCAGCCATGGTCCTGCACAGCCTGTTCAATAACATCAACGACCGCCAGATCCCTGGCCCGATCCTGCTCTACTCCACCGTGATCGGCCTGGCAGCCGTCGGCCTGATCGCCTTCCTCATCTTCCGCGGGCTGGCCGAGCAGAAGCTGTGGATCCGCGAGAAGCTGGGCATGGCTGACCGGGTCACCGGCAGCGAAGCCAGGGCGGTTGATCAAATCGTTGATGCCGGCACATTCCTCGAGCCGCTGGCTGCGCTCTACGGGCAGGAGAAGGCCGAGCAAATCGAGCAATTTTTGTTCATGCAGGCCCGCCTGGGCATCCTGCGCAAGACGCTGGATAAGCTGCCGGATGAGAAGATGCGCACGGCGGTGGAGAAGCAGATGGACGAGCTGCGCCAGCAGATGGACGAGATCCGCCGCAAGGTCGGCTCGTACTGCATGGCCTCCGTGCGGCTGATCTTCCCGCCCGACGACACCCAACTCTTCCGCATGATGGAAGCGCGCATCCAGCAAGTCAAAGAGACGCGCGCCGCCAGCGGCGGCGGAGGAGCCAACTGGATGACCGCGCTGCAGCAGCGCGCCGCCCAGAAACCGGCCGCGCCAGAAGAAGAAAGCTCGCATCCAAAACCCTAAAGGTTTTGTAAGCCTTTAGGGTTTCGAATTTAGTATCAGGAGAAACCTATGACCACCATCGTCTCCATCCATTCATTTCGCGGCGGGACGGGCAAGTCGAACGTCACCGCCAACCTGGCTTCCCAGGTGGCCCTGGCAGGCAAGCGCGTGGCCGTGATCGACACTGACATCAACTCGCCCGGCATCCACGTGCCTTTCGGACTGGACGAGCACAGCATGCAGCGCACGCTGAACGAATTTCTACGCAGCGAATGCTCGATCGAAGAGGTGGCGTACTCCATTGGAGAGCACCCCGGCGAGGCCGAAGGTCGCTCCAAGCTGGCTGGCAAGAGCCTGTGGCTGGTGCCGTCCAGCATCAATGGCGATGAGATCAGCCGGGTGTTGAAGGAAGGCTATGACGTGGGCCGCCTGAACGAGGGCATGCAAACCCTGCGCAAGAGCCTGTCGCTGGACTATCTGTTCATCGACACCCACCCCGGCCTGAATGAAGAGACCCTGCTCTCTGTGGCCGTCTCGGATATCCTCATTATTATCCTGCGGCCCGACGCCCAGGACTTCCAGGGCACGGCGGTCACGGTGGATATCGCCCGCAATCTGGACGTGCCCAATCTGTACCTGGTGATCAACAAGGCCCTGCTCTCGCGCTATTCGTCCGACCAGATCCGCCAGGAGGTTGAGTCCGCCTATGGCGCGCCGGTGATCGGGGTGCTGCCGCTCAGCGAGGACATGGCCGATCTGCGCAGCGCGGACATCTTCTCATTGAGCAGCCCCGAGCATTACTGGTCGAAAGAAATCCGCCGCATGGCGCAGGCTGTGCTGCAGACAAAATAGAGACCCGAAAGGTCTTGGAGACCTTTCGGGTCTTGAGAGGACCCAAGGAGAACCATCCATGAAATGCTGGCAATGCGAAAATGAAGCCCGCGCCGCCTGTCGTTTTTGCGGACGCTTTGTCTGCAAGGAGCATGCAAAAACGCTGCCCACTTTTGTCGCCATGTTCCTGGGGGGCGAAAGCACCCCCAAGGGCCTGGTGGTCGCCGATGCCATCTGGTGCGGGGTCTGCGAGCCCCAACCAGAGCCGATCGGTATGCCGGAATTATTCTAATTATTCAGCTTCTGAGGGTTTTGAAAACCCTCAGAAGCTATAGGAGTCGCTCATGACTAATGACTCAGAGAACCGCCCCCGTCCTGCAGCCCGCGGCCCCAGCGTGTTCGACCGGCTGCAGAAGCAGCTCGATATTCGCAAGCGCGAGCAGGGCATCACCGCCCTGGACATCGCCGACCTGCCGCCCAACCTGCGCCGGGTGATGCGCCTGATGCTGCGCGAAGTGGTGCTGAAATACACCGATTTGGTCTCAGCAATCGAAGCCATGCCCGCCGCCAACCGGCTCGGCCGCGCCGAGCTCGACTCGGCTCTGGCCCAGCTGGTGGAGCAAAACTGGCTGCTGCGCAACGGGCAGGGAGAGATGCTCAGCTACCGGGTCAACCTGCGTCGCAAGGCTGGCAGCCAGCTTGGGCAAGATATCTGGAGCGCGCTGGAATCGAAAATTTCCAGCAGCCAAAATGAAGGATCGTAGCGGAAGCCGCGCTGCCAGCGGCTAACAAAATTGTCCGGCAACGTTCTGGCGCTGGCGCATATTTTCGATATAATTACATATGCAGGTGCTGTCCTGTACATAACCATACACACCCACCCGGTAAGGGTTTTAGGCCAGCGATCTTTCCTGGCCCGGTGAACCTGACCGGCAATCCAACTAGCGGAGAAGCAAACATGTCGAAGATCATATCTGTTCACTCATTTCGTGGCGGTACTGGTAAATCCAACACCACCGCCAACCTGGCATCGCTCTACGCTGAAAAGGGTCTGCGCGTAGGCGTGGTGGACACGGATGTCAACTCCCCCGGCATTCATATCCTGTTTGGTATGGATGAATCGATGATGCACCACTCGCTCAACGATTATCTGTGGGGCAAATGCGGCATCAAGGATACTGCCCATGATGTGACCGCCAATCTCAAGGTCCCGATCCCAGGCAAGGTCTTCCTGATCCCTGCCAGCATCAAGGCTGGCGAGATCGCCCGCATCCTGCGCGAAGGCTACGATGTCGGCCTGCTGAACGATGGTTTCCAGGATCTGATCGAGCAGCTAAACCTGGATATCCTGATGATCGATACGCACCCTGGCCTGAACGAGGAGACTCTGCTCTCCATCGCCATCTCTGATGTGCTGGTGATCATCATGCGCCCCGACTCTCAGGATTACCAGGGTACCAGTGTTACCGTCGAGGTGGCTCGCAAGCTGGGCGTTCCGGGCATGTATCTGGTGGT
>JAFGQI010000117.1 GCA_016935755.1 Anaerolineales bacterium | reverse complement strand
GGCCCTTCTGGGTTGGTGGAGCGGTACACATTGAAGCCCCACACATCCTGTTCCAGCACGGTCTGCCATTGGATGGCGATCTGCCCATAGGTGGAGGTGGCAGTGAAACCAGACAGCGTCACTGCGGTTGGGCCCAGAGGCCACTGGTAATCCTCATTCTCCCCGTTGGAAACCAGGCCAGTCGGGGCGATGACAGGCGGCGGCGAACTGCCCTTGTACAGGCGCAGACGGGCGTTCAGGATGCAGGGCGTCGGCGCCACGCAGAAATGACTGTCCGTTGTGTTCGGAATGGCCAAGGATAGGTCACGCGTGCCTGCTGCCAGGTTGCCAAAGTAGACATACTCGCCGGTGTCGTACAGCCCGGTGGATGGGTTGACAAAGTCCCCGTCCACGTTCCAGTCGAACCAGCCGGCCAGGTAAGCGTTCGAACCAACCACAATCGCGCGGATTTGAACGGTGTTCCCGGCTGCCCAGTTAGCCGGCGGGCTGAGGAGATAGATGCCATCCTCGTCATCCTCGCTATCTGTATCATCCCAGGTTGCGTTGGAGGTAGATGGATTGCCATCATCATCGCTGTCCCACAGTACCCCCAGGTAGTGATCGGGATCGCTGCTGCCGTTATTGCTGATATGGCATGGGCCTCCCACTGCCAGCGAAGTCTTGTATTGCGTTGGGTTCAGGTTGAAGGTATCCGGCAGATCGCCGCAGTCCATGTTGGCGAACAGGCCGAAATCATTCCCACTGTCCGAAGAGCCGCTGCTCAGGTTGGGGGTGATCGTGCGGTAATCGCAGCCATCGCCAGAGTCGCAGTACACATCCGGCGAGACCAGGTCAGGGTCATAGTTGAGCTGCAAGCCGTAGATCTCCGGCTCAGCGCCTGGGACGATCACCTGATAGTAGCCATCCGGCAGATCAGTAAAACTGTAGCTGCCGTCCAGGCCGGTAACAGTGGTGGCGAACAGTGTCTTAGAGGCGCAGGTGCCATCCGTGCACTGCCACAGATAGACCGTGACATTGCCAATGGGCGTGTCTGTGCTGCTGTCGTAGAGGCCGCCATTGTTGCCCACGTCGAAGAAGACGGTGCCGCTGGTGCTGTTGGTGCCCTTAGGCAGGTAGCTGAAATCGGCGTCCAGGTTGCAGATCTCACCCGCTAGGCAGGCGACTCCGCCCACAGAGGTGGCCTGTCCAGAACTGTCCAGTACCACCTGAGTGGTGTTATCCAGCGTGCCATCCGGGTCATACTGCGGGGTGTAGTTGGAGGTGTTAATGTTGACCCGCACCTCGTAGGTTTTTCCGGCGCTCAGGCTCTCAAACAGGTACTGCCCATTGGAGTCGGTCGTATCCGTGCGGACAAAGGTGCAGGGGCTTACACTGCAGTCGTACAGATCCACAGTTACACCGCTGATGCCTGCCTCGCCTTCATCGCGCACGTTGTTCCCATCCGAGTCAATCCACAGGGTGTCGCCGATGGAGCCGGTGGGCAGATAGACATAGCCAAAATCGGCGGTCAGGTTGATCTGGCCCAGGTTCAGCCCGTACGCGCCCGCGTTGGGGTTGACGATCAGATAGGCGTTGTTGCAGGGATAGGAACCTGTCGTCAGGCAGGGCACATCCGAGGCGTCCGGGTCGCCGGTCTGCTGGTACTGGTACAGCGCGCCGCCGCTGGCGAAGTTGCTGTCTGCCACGACTACCTTGTAGTCGCCGGCGGGCAGGTCGCTGAACTGGTAGTAGCCGGCTTTGCCGGTGACCGGGTCGTTGGCGGTGGTTTGGGAACCGATATATTCTCCGCTATCGTCAAAGTCGCCGTCTTCATTCAAATCCTGGTACAGCTCAACCACCACGCCGTTGATGCCGGTCTCGGCGGTTTCCTGGATGCCGTTGCCGTTCAGGTCCTTCCAGATGAAGTCGCCGATGACTGTGTTGCGGATGTAACCGAAATCGGCGTCTGTATAGCTCTGGTTAGCTGTAAGGGTCACGGGTTCGGGGTCGTTGTCGGTGGTCAGGGTATAACCAGTCGGCCTGACCACATCCACCAGATAATCTCCGGCTGGCAAACCGGTGAAGCTGTACGAGCCATCCGATGCAGTGGTTGTCTCGGCGATCAGGGCATCATCCGCAGCGTCATAAACCCCATTTCCATTGGAATCTTCGTACAGGCGCACAGTGACACCGGACAGCCCGGACTCGCCCAAATCCTGCTGGCCATCCGCGTCCAGGTCATTCCACACCCGGTCGCCGATTGAGCCGTAGCCGGTAGGCTGGTAGCCCCAGTCAATAGCTGAAGTGCTGGTGCTCATCAGGATCACGCTGGCGGTGTTGTCGCAGGTGGTACAGACGACGCCAGCCTGGTCGGGATCCTGGGTCTGTACTACCCCACCAGGGAAGAGCGTGGCGTCATTGAATGGATACTGCGGGTCCCCAGTGTCGACCACCACGATATAACCATAACCGTTGGTGGCTTCTCCAGCCAGCCCGGTGAAGCTGTAAGCGCCGGTGCTGTCGGTGGCTGTCGTGGCGATGAGGGCGTCCTCTGGATCGATCACACCGTCCTTGTCGACATCCTCGTAGAGCTTGACAGTCACATTGGCAATGCCCTCTTCGCCGGTATCGCGGTTGCCATCGCCGTTCCAGTCCACGTACAATTCATCGCCGATGGTCAGCGAACCCGTGCGGCGGTAGCCGAAGTTGTAGGGGCCGTAGCTGTTCCCGGCCGCGATATTGATCGGGCTTTCGCTGTTGTCGCTGTCATTATTGCCATCCGGGTCATAGACATTGGTGTAGCCAACCAGTGGGCCGGAGGCAGTGGTTACTTTGACGTAGTGGTTGCCGGTGGCTGTGACGCCAGTGAAGCAATAATAACCATTGGCATCCGTAGTGACCGGAGAGCCGACAGCCACATCATCGCCATTGCCGCAGATGCCATCGGGACCGCAGTTGTAGAGCTGCACGCTGACCCCGCTGAAGCTGGCTTCGCCGCTGTCAACTTGCCCGTTGGCGTTGTTGTCTTCCCAGACGCGCCCGGTGATCATGGATTGGGTCGAACTATCGTAGCCGAAATCCACATCCAGATAATCATCATTGGTTGTGATCCCATCCCCCAGGTTGATCACCAAGTTAGGAACTTCATTGTTTCGATTCCCATCCCGGTCGAAGGTGTTTGTCCAACCAGTAGCGCCGCCAGGCAGGGATGTGGTTACTACATCAATGCAATAAGTCCCATTTGCCAGCCCCGAAAATTCATAGTAGCCATTAGCATCTGTGGTCGTTGTCACATAATTGTTTTTACAGTCCGGGGATCGCCGAACCGTTACCCCCGGAATGCCTACTTCATTTGAGTCCTGAACACCATCAGCATCGGAGTCAAACCAGACGTAATCACCGATTCTGGCCAATGGGCTGATTGTTACGGAAGCGTTATCGTTGGCGTTGTTGACTGCCCGGCCGCTGGTAAACTTGGCGTTTGTCACATTGGCATAGTTGATGGTGGTGACTGAAGCGTCTCCCACTGGCTTTGCCAGGAAGGTCAGGCTGACGGTCTTGGTTTGCCCGGGGTAGAGCGGCCCCAGGTTGCTCCAGGTGATCGTGCCGCCGCTGAGGCTGGTTTGCAGCGGGCTGGCAGAGATGAACTGCAAGCGGTTGGCATCGAAGGTGTCGGTGAGCGGCAGGGTGGCAATGATGTCATCCACGCCGCCGCAGGTCTGGTTGGTGGAGAAGCGGAAGCCAACGGCGTCAACGTACATCCGTACATAGTCCCCTTGTCCGACCTTGAGGTTCTGGAACTGCACATCCAGGATGCTGCTGGCAAAATCGCTCCAGTCCCAACCGTTGCCGCCTGGGCTGAGGCTGGAGACATCCCAGATCAGCAGGCCCTGTCGGACGCGCCCTTCGTAGGAGTTCATCTGAGTGGAGTAAGTCGTGGAGCCCAGGGCCGTGGCACCGTCGTTGTACCAGATACGGAAGGTGGAGGTGTCATCTTCAATCGGCCCGTCGGTATCTCCATTGGTAGCGACGATGTAAAAAGAGATTAGCATTTTCACGGAACTGCCCGAGATTAAGCCGCCTTGAGGACCGATGTTAAAGCCGGTCATACCATCCGTATCTTTATTGTTGGCCCACTCAGAGATCGCGTAGGTCCCGTCTGGCGCTCCACCAGGCCAACCAGTGTCCAGAGTCCAAGGAGTGGTGCCCGTCTCACCATGAGTGTTGGTGTCTTGCGCTGTTCCCCATACCGTATAGGTGCAAGCGCCCTGTGGGGTGCCGTCGCCGGGTCGGGTGTTGGTCAGTAAGATATCGTAAGTGACCAGCCCGCCCTCATTAACTGGACTGCTGGAGGTCCTAATTTTGTCGATCTTGAGAGTCGGCGCCAGCCCAAAGTCCGAAGTGGTGTTGCTCACTGCCAAGTCGTTCCCTCCCGTGGGATCCAGCGCCACTGCATAGGAAAGCGGCGTGCTGGTGCTGTAGCCGGTGGGGATCTGCGCGTCGGTCATATCCAGGATGGCGATGAAGTTGCCATCTGGCAGGTCGCTGAACTGGTAGTAGCCGCTGCCGAAGGTGGCGTCGTTGTAGCTGTCGGTCGAGCCGTAGTACACATCCCCATCGTCCAGCTCGCCATCGCCGTTCTTGTCCCAATACAGCTTGACGGTCACGCCGTTCAGCCCGCTCTCGCCGGTGTCCTTGATCCCATCGCCGTTGGTGTCCGTCCAGACCAGGTCGCCCAGGGTATTATCGGCCGAAACCAGGTTGGTTTCGGTATCGCAGTCAAAAGGCGGCGCCTCGCCGAAGCTGCCGCAGGCCTCGTTTATGATGGCCGGGTAGCTGTAAGCAGGAGAGACCGGCAGGTAAGCCTTATAACGGGCATAGCCGGTGGCGGTGGCGGGCAGCGGTTGGTCCAGCCACCATTGGATGATGACCTTGTTGGCCGCTGTGCTGAGCACATTGCTGGTCGGTTCTGCCCCCCAGGTCGCCCCACCATCCGTAGAGACGCGGATCGTGGCGGTGCAGCTCGGGCAGCCGCTGGTGAAGGCGGTCTCGGCGCTGCCGCCGACGAACTCGGCTCCCACCGGCACTGTGTCGCTGATCACCACCGGCAGGTTTACCCCGCCCGATGATAGAGTCAGACCGGCGCTTAGCTCAGTATCGTTGTTGGCAAAGCCGATGGTGTAGGTGACTGTCCCCCCCACAGCGATCACATTCGGTTGGGAGGCTTTGTCGATAACCACCTTGTTCTGTTCCGTGCCTATGGCTGGCAGGCTGGTGCCGTAGTCGGCATTGAACTTCTCGTTATCCGCTCCGGAAGCCACTTCCTGGTACGGCGTCATGGCGGTGCTGCAGGGCCCGTTCAGCGCCAGGAAGGTGTAATAGATGTTGCCAATCACGCCGGTGTTGTCGGGCGGGATGTCCGGATAGGTGAAGTACAGCTTGTCGGTGAAGTTATAGATGATGGGTGGGTTGCCGCCGCTGCGGGTGACGGTCAGAACCCCGGTGGTGCGGATCAGGCGGAAGCAGCTGGGGTCATAGGTGGTGTCGCCGAAGGGCTGCATCCAGGCGTTATAGTCATACAGGCCGTCGTTATTGTTGTCAAAACCTTTGTTGACGTTGCCCAGCTCGTAGCGAATACCGTTGGAAGTGATAACGCTGCCGGGCATGACGATATTGTCCTTGGTGTTGAACCAGGCTCCGTTGGGGTTGGGCTCGATCTTGTTGGCCATGGCGGAGATTTCGTTGCGCATGGTCATCTTCTTGGTCTGGTTATCCGCCGCGCCGCCTTCAGCCACACCCCAGATGTCGAAATTCAACCACAGATCGTCCAGGGGATCGGTGGCAACGCCCCAGACCACATCCTGCGAGCAGGGCAGGGCGCCGTTGTCTTCGCAGTGCGGGTATACAAAGGACCAGTACTGCACACTGCACTGGCCTGGTTCCAGGGTGCCGATAAAGCGCTTGGCATCCGTCGTGCCGGTGCTGCCGCCCAGGTGGGTGAAGGCGTAATCGGTTGTGGGGGGCGCAGCGTCATACAGCAGTGGATGGCTGGAAGAGAAGCTGCCGCTGTTGCGCACGGGGTAAATCCCCGCGGTGCCGGATGTATAGTCGCCGATGTAGCCCCACACGTTGTACAGGGTGGTGCTGGGGTTTTCGTTGCAGAACTTGCCAGCCACGGTAGCCACCGACGGTGCATAGGTGGAGGGGGATTGCGCGTTTGAATCCACTACCAGGTTGTCGCCGGCAATGATCTGCACGGTCAGGCCGCCCACTGCCTGGGCTGTGTTGTACCGGTAAAGCATGATCCCCAGGATGAACAGGGCTGCCAGGCTGAGCAGGGCCATCGATCGCCGCCAGGTCAGCCTGGATATCGCAGTAATTTTATGGTTGTCCATAGTTTTTCCCTTCCCTCTCGTGGTTGCAAGAAGTCGAATAACTCTAAAAAGATGTAGTTTATCTATAATATTAATCCATAGATTGCCCAATCTCTGATTGGGCTATTATTATTATACGGTTGTTGCGTTACGTGTGCGTTACGTCGAAGAAAAAAATTGATAACAATATTGTAAGGTTTCATTTATTTGACTATTGCCATCATCAGGGTGAACAAGCCCAGCAAAGTGCAGTAGATCGCGAATGGATATAGGGGGCGTTTGCTGAGATATCCCAACAGCCAGCGAATGGACAGGTAGCCGACCACCGCCGCGGCAAGAAAGCCAGGGATGAAGCTGGGCAGCAGGGCGGTGAAGTTCGGCAGATCGAGCAGATCCAGCCCGGCAGCCAGCCCTGCGGCTAACATAATCGGGATGGACATCAGAAAGGAAAAGCGGGCCGCCTCTGGCCGCCGCAGGTTGCGGGTCATCGCGCCGGTGATGGTGGCTCCCGATCGGGAGAGGCCGGGGAAGATCGCCAGCGCCTGGGCAAAGCCGACCCACAGGGCGTCCACCCAGGTCAGGCTGTCCAGCGAGCGGCTGCGCTGGCCCAGTTTCTCGGCTAAAACCAGCAGCCCGGCGGTGAAGAGCAAAAAGATGGCTGTAGCTGACGGGCTGGCAAAGGCCTGCTCGACCATCTCTTTGAGCGCCAGGCCGATCAGCCCGGCCGGCAGGCTGGCCAGGATCAGGAGCCAGCCTTGCCGGGATAAGGGATCCTTGAAGGGGGTTTTACTTACCAGGCCGGCCAGGAAGGCTTTGGCGATGGTCAGCAGGTCTGCCCAGAAGTAGAGGATCACGGCTGCCAGGGTAGCGACCTGCACCAGCACATCAAAGACAAACGCCTGCTCAGCCGGGATATCCCAACCCAGCAGATAGGGGACGAGAACCAGGTGACCCGAACTGGAGACAGGCAGGAACTCAGTCAGACCCTGGATGATGCCGAGGATTATGGATTGTAGGAGAGTCATAGGAAATCCTGTAGAAGACAATTTGAGCTGTGTTATAGAGGCTCATCCGCAGGTTCACGCTGTGCCTCATCTGGCGAGGCTGCGAGCTGCTGGAAAAATTCATCCGCAAACTGGTCGAACCTGCCTTCCAGAATGGCCTGGCGCATATCTCGGGTCAATTGCAGCAAGGTGTGCAGATTGTGGATCGACAGCAGCGTGGCCGATAACATCTCCCGTGCCACAATCAAATGGCGCAGGTAAGCGCGGCTGAAATGCTGGCAGGTGTAGCAGGCGCAGCTTTCATCGATAGGATGCTCATCTCGGGCGTAAGCGGCATTAACCAGGTTCAGCCGCCGGGTGCGGGTCAGGGCGGCGTTGTGGCGCGCCAGCCGGGTGGGCAGCACGCAGTCGAAGATATCCACGCCCCGCAGCACCCCATTCACCAGGTCGACCGGCGCGCCCACCCCCATCAAATAGCGCGGCTTGTCCTGCGGCAGGACGGCCTCCACCACCTCGAGCATGGCGTTCATTTCTTCCTTGGTCTCGCCTACCGATAACCCGCCGATGGCGTGGCCCGGAAAGCCCAGCGAGGCGATGAATTCTGCCGATTGCTGGCGCAGGTCAGCGAACACACCGCCCTGCACAATGCCGAAGAGGGCCTGGTCAGGGCGTTTCCTGGCCGCCAGGCAGCGCTCTGCCCACGCATGGGTGCGCGCGGTGGCGCGCTGGTTATAGGCGCGGTCATCAGGCGGGGCGCATTCGTCGAAAGCCATGATGATATCGGCGCCCAGGTTTTCCTGGATTTCGATTGACTTTTCGGGCGTCAGGCGCTGCAGCGATCCATCGATATGGCTCTTGAAAGTCACCCCATCCTGATCGATTTTTCGGCTGTCGGCCAGCGAGAAGACCTGAAAGCCTCCTGAGTCGGTCAGGATGGGGCGCGGCCAGTTCATAAAGCTGTGCAGTCCGCCCATCTCAGCTACCAGATCGTCGCCGGGGCGCAGGAACAGGTGATAGGTATTGGCCAGGATCAGGCTGGCGCCCATTTCGTTCAATTGAGCGGGTGTGATGGCTTTCACGCTGGCCTGGGTGCCGACAGGCGCAAAAACAGGCGTGAGAATTTCTCCGTGCGGCGTGTGAAATACACCCGCCCGGGCGCGGCCCTGTTGGGCCTGGATTTCGAAGCTGAAATTTGCGTTCTTTAGTTTCATATCTGTCACCAGGTGGATGGCGCGAGGCCTGGACAAAACCATGTGATTATACCGCGTTCGGGGTGGCGTGCCTGAGGGACATTGCGGTATAATTCACAGGCTAAACCCTTATAAATTAATAAATCACTCCCATTCATTGGGAGTTGTCCCAGGTGGACAGATGATATTGGTCACATTTCAGGAGAAAAATATATGCCCATAATGAACTTGCCCGGGCCGAAGGCGCGGGCCATCGTCAAACGAGATCACGATGTGATTTCCCCTTCCTATCCTCGCGGCTACCCGTTTGTCATGGATCATGGTCGCGGCACCGAAGTCTGGGATGTGGATGGCAATCGCTTCCTGGATTTTGCCGCCGGGATTGCAGTCGTATCCACAGGCCACAGCCATCCCAGGGTAGTCAAGGCCATCCAGGAGCAGGCGGAAAAATTCATTCATATCTCGTCCGATTTTTACCACACCAGGTGGGTTGAATTCGGCGAAAAGATCAATGAAATAGCCCCCTTCCTGGATAATGCAGTTTCTTTCATGACCAACTCGGGCACCGAGAGCGTGGAAGCCGCCATCAAGCTGGCGCGCCACTATACCGGGCGGACAGAATTCATTGGCTTCCTGGGCGCCTTCCATGGGCGCACGATGGGCGCGGTCACCTTCACTGCCAGCAAACCCATCTATCATCGTGACTTTTATCCCTTGATGAATGGGGTGGTGCATGCCCCCTTCCCTGATCCCTATCGTCCGATTTTGCAGCCGGGCGCCTCGGGTGAAGAGTATGGCGCTACCGTGGTGCGTTATATTGAAGAACAGATCCTGGGTCACATCTTGCCGCCGGAAAACGTGGCGGGCATCCTGGTTGAGCCGATCCAGGGCGAGGGCGGCTATGTCATCCCCGCTCCAGGCTTCTTCCCCGCCCTGCGAGAACTGTGCGATAAACACGGCATTCTGCTGATTGTTGACGAAGTCCAGTCTGGCGTAGGCCGGACGGGCAAATGGTGGGCGATCGAGCATTTTGAGGTTGAACCGGATATTGTGTGCGTGGCAAAGGGCATCGCCTCGGGTATGCCCCTGGGCGTGATGTTCGCCCGTGAAGATGTGGTCACCTGGCAGAAAGGCGCCCACGGCAACACCTACGGTGGCAACCCGATTTCCTGCGCGGCCGCCCTGGCGACTTTGGAATTGATTGAGAATGAGTATATGGAGAATGCCAATCTAATTGGCGCTTATACCATGGATATCCTGGAGGAGATGCAGGCCCGTCATCCCAGCATCGGCCAGGTGCGCGGCAAGGGGTTAATGATTGGGGTCGAATTTGTCAAAGATCAGCAGACCAGGGAACCGGATGATAAGCTGCGCGATCGCATCGTCGATAATGCCTTCATGCGCGGTTTGCTGCTGCTGGGCTGTGGCAAGAGCACCATCCGCATCGCGCCTCCGCTCAGTGTTTCGCGCCTGGAGGTGGATGAGGCCATGGAGATATTCGAGGAAGCGCTGACGGTCAGTGAGCGCAGCGACACTGCGGTGAGCGAGGTTCCGACCGTTGCTGCCTGATTTTCGCGTCCGCCAGCGGGACTATCTGCTCGAGATTCTGCGCGCCATCACCCAGGAATTGAACCTGGATAAGGTATTGGCGCGCATCTTGAACATCTCGATTGAGATGCTGGCGGGCCAGGCTGGTTTAATGGCGTTGCGCGAAAAGCCGGGTGGGTGGCGAATTGCTGTCTCCCAAGGCATCCCCCCGGCTTTTCTGCGCCAGTTGGAGCCGCTCCTGGCGGAGATTCCCGAGCGAGGAGAACGCGATCAGGATGAGCTGCACGAGATCAACCGCCTGCTGCAGGGGCTAACCCGCGCCGCCAGCCTGGGGCTGCTCTCCGGGGTGGTTCTGCCGCTGATCGCCCGCCGGCAGGTGATCGGGGTGATTTTTATTTTTCGCAATTATCTGGGTGGGTTTTCATCTAACGATACCGCCCTGCTGCAAAGTTTTGCTGACCAGGCCGCCATCGCGGTTTATAACGCCCAACTCTATACCCAGATCAGCTATCAGGAACGCCGCGTGGCGGCGATGTTGGACGCGGTGGCGGAAGGTATATTAATCCTGGATGCAGACCATATCATCGAGCATTGTAATCCGCCCATGGCGCGCATGTTGGGCATCCCGCTGGAGCAGATTCGCGGCCAGCCTCATCACCAGCTGATTCATTTCTCGGGACAGAAAGAGGGGCAAAGCCTGGAGCAGGCCGAAGCCGGCGGTTGGCCCCTGCTTCCAAATGCCACCTTGTACGTGGAGGGGGATCTGGAACGCCCTGGCAGACCCGCCCTGCCAGTTGGGATTACCTATTCGCCTCTGCTCTCTGCGGATGGGAAGCTGCTCAATGTGATTGCTCTGGTGCGAGACATTACCCGCTATCGCGAAGCTGAGGAGCTTAAAAGCACTTTCATCTCTGTGATCAGCCACGAGCTGAAAACGCCGGTGGCGCTGATCAAAGGCTATGTCAGCACCCTGCGCCGCGAGGATGCCTCCTGGGATCGGGAGATTGTTCAGGACAGCCTGGCAGTCATCGAAGAGGAGGCCGACCGCCTGACTGAGCTGATTGAGAATCTGCTGGATGCCTCGCGTTTGCAGGCGGGAGCGCTTTCGATCAACCTGTCGGATGTGGATTTAAGGAATCTGGCTCAGCGAATTGCCGAGCGCTTTCGTACGCAGACCTCTGATCACACGATTCGCGTTGATATGCCGGTAAACTTCCCGATCATTCTCGGAGACGAGGATCGCCTGGCTCAAGTGATTTCGAATTTATTGTCCAACGCGATCAAGTATTCGCCCGAGGGAGGAGAAATTGAGATCAGCGGCCAGATTTTCCCGGGGCATGTGGTCCTTTGTGTCAGTGATCAGGGCCCGGGAATTGCGGTTGGGGATATCCCACATGTCTTTGATCGTTTTTATCGCGCCTCAGAATCATCTCGTAAAACCAAGGGGGCCGGTCTGGGTTTGTATCTGGCGCGGGCTGTTGTGGAAGCTCATGGTGGGCGCATCTGGGTAGATTCAAACTCTGGGAGCGGGGCTCGTGTTTGCTTTTCTCTGCCTCTGGAGAGGGAATAATTCTTTAATTCAAATGTATCATCAGTATTGTTTATCAGGAGATTAGCATGCCAAGAACTAGAATCAATTGTCCGAACTGCCGCCAGCCGATTGCAGCTGATCTGGATCAGCTCTTTGATGTACAGGCTGACCCGTCTGCAAAGCAGCGGTTTTTAAGTGGGGCTTTTAACATCATCCAATGTCCCAATTGTGGTTACCAGGGCAACCTGGCGACCCCGCTCGTCTACCATGATCCGGACAAGGAACTTTTGCTGACTTATGTCCCCTCCGAGCTGGGCATCCCGCGCGACGAGCAAGAGCGGATCATAGGCGGGTTGATGAATCAGATCATTAATACGCTGCCTATGGACAAGCGCAAGGGTTATCTTTTGAATCCAGTCTCTGCTTTTACCCTGCAGGGGATGATTGAGCGGGTCCTGGAAGGGGAGGGGATCACGCACGAAATGATCCAGGCTCAGCAGCAGCGCATGGCTCTGCTGAGACGCCTGGCCAATGCCTCGGATGAAAGCGTGCGCGCTGATATCGCCCACCAGGAAGAGAACCTCATCGACGCGCAATTTTTTGGCATCCTGGGTCGCTTGATTGAAGCGGCTATGTCTGGCGGCGATCAGGAGTCGGCTCAGCATCTGGCAGAACTGCAGAAGAGCCTGCTCTCCTCCACAGCCTATGGGCGAGAGCTGCAAAGCCAGGCGCAGGAAGTCCAGTCGACGATAAATGAACTGCGGGCGATGGGAAAGGATCTGACGCGTGAAAAATTATTGGATCTGATCATCAGCGCCGCATCTGAGACACGCTTGAATGTTTTGGTCAGCCTGACCCGCCCGGCGATGGATTACAATTTCTTCCAGCTGCTGAGCGACCGCATAGACCAGGCAAGCGGTGACGAGAAAAACCGCCTGCTGAACCTACGCTCCCAACTGCTGGAAATGACCCAGGAGATCGACCACCAAATTGAAGAGCGGGTGAAGGAGATTCGCACAGTGATTGAAGCCCTCCTGCAGGCGCCTGACCTTGAGCAGGCTGTCGCCGAGATTTTGCCAGCAGTGGATGAAATGTTCATGCAGGAACTGCAGTCGGCCCTGCAGGAATCTCGTAAGGCAGGTGATCTGGAGCGCTCAGCTAAACTGAATAAGATCGGAGAAACGATTCAAAAAGCGGGCACTCCCCCCGAGATGATGTTGATTCAAGAGTATCTGGATGCGCCGGATGAAACGGCCCGGCAAAAATTCCTGGATGAGCATTCCGATGAGATCAACCCTGAATTCATGGAGATGCTGGGCAACATATCTGCTCAGGTGCAGCAGTCGAACGAAGAGCCTGAGATTGTCAAGCACGTTGTCGCGGCAAACCGCCAGGCGCTGCGGTATACCATGCAGAGGAATTTGCGCAGTAATTCGTAAAAGTTATAGGGAAGGGTTGTCCAGCCTCAGCCCATGGCCGCGCACGGTGATGATGTACTCATGGGTTTTGTCAATGCTGGTAATCCGATCTCGCAGCCGGCGGACGAGTGCATCCAGAGCCTGCTCGGATACATCGTAAGCCTGTTTTTCTTCCCAAATCGCGGTAACCAGGTCGCGTCGCGAGACGACCCGACCTGGTTTTTCATAGAGCAGTTCTAACAGCCGAAACTGTGAAACCGAAAGTGGGGGAACCACTTCAATTTCGGTATACGATTGGTCGCCCTGCTGGACGCTGACCCATACCCGGCGCGAACGTTTGTCCAGGCGCAGCCGCCCAGCAGCAGCCCCGCCTACCGCCTGTTCGAAGAAGGCCGAGTCATTTCTGATTTCTGCCTCCACCTGTTCGAGCGGCAGGGTGGCGTCGGAGCTGAGAAAGACGAATTTTTGAACTAAGGCGGTTTGAACGATATCCCCATCCTGGAGCATCGTTTTGCCGTCAATCAGCTGTCCATTGACATAGGTGCCATTCTTACTGTCCAGGTCTTCGATAAAGATGCCCTCTGGAGATACAATGAAACAGGCGTGATGGCGGGAGACCTGACGGTCAGCGATAACCAGATCGCAGGAGGTTTCACGCCCAACCAGGAGGTTTTTGCGCAGCGCCCAGCGTTGACCACTCAATGGGCCAGCCTGGGCTACCAGAAACGCAACCTCATCCGTGGATCTCTCCATGATCGTCTCCTCCACGTGTATAATATCATAGAATTAAAATGGTGAAACAAAAGATGTTTGCACAATTTTACCGGCTTCTACGATCAAGGTTTGCTTTTTCGGGAGAGCTTAGCTGATGCCAACGCCCTTGAAGGCTGGTGAAACTCTGCGCGGCAGATATCAAATCAGCCGGATTATCGGCCAGGGAGGCATGGGGAGCATCTACCTGGCGGATGACCTTCGCTTGCAAGGCAGGCTCTGTGCGATAAAAGAAGTGGAGCACGATCGAAGCTTGCCGGCAGATCTGCTGAAACAATCCCGTGAGCAGTTCTTGCGTGAAGCCACCGTCCTGGCGCGCCTGGATCATCCGAACCTGCCGAAAGTATCCGACTTTTTTTCGGTCGGAGGGCGGGATTACCTGGTGATGGATTTTGTGCCGGGCAAAGATCTGCGAACTCTGATGCACGAAGAGCGTCAAAAGGATGCATTTCTTTCTGAGCGTGAAGTACTGCAATGGGCTGATCAGCTTTCGAATGCGCTCTCTTACCTGCATGGTCAGGATCCGCCCATCGTGCACCGGGATATCAAGCCCAGCAACCTCAAGTTAACCCCCAGCGGTCTGTTAAAGCTGGTTGATTTTGGTCTGGTGAAAATCCTGGCTTCAAATGAGGTTACCATCACCATCTTGCAAGGCCGCGGTACAGCCTTATACACGCCTTTAGAGCAATATGGGGGCGATGCTGGACACACAGATGTGCGCAGCGACATTTATGCCTTTGGGGCGACTCTCTACCATCTGCTGACTAATCACCCACCGCCTGAAGCGCGCGAGCTGTTTCTGCACCCGGACGCCCTGGTATCTCCCCGCCAATATAATCCGAACATCAGCATGCGCACTGAGCGAGTGGTTTTATGGGCGATGAGTTTGCATCCAGATGAACGCCCCCAGGATATTGAGGCCTTGCGCCAGGCTCTGCTGGGCGATTGGCAGCCGATCAACAGGCCAAACGCGCCGCTGCCTTCCCCCACTCTGATAGATTTGGTTTCTTCTCCGGTGGAACGAACGCTGCTCCTGGTTTCAGCGGGGTTACTTCTCTTGAGCCTGGTGGCTACCCTGCTGCGCTAATTTGCCTGTTCTTTTTCTTTTGAATTTTTGTTGCGCTGCCTGGCTTCAGTAAGGGTGCGCCAGATAAAAGCCGCTGCGAGCCCTGCCAGACAGCCTGACAGGGTAATGAAGAATATGCTGCGAGAGAGGGAATTATCCCATAATCCCTCCGTCCCTGGTAATCTTAGCGCCAGGTATGAGTATGCCAACAGCCCTCCAATCAAAGCCAGAAAACCTGCCCGGATGCCCCAACGCACCTGTCCAATCATGGTTGCCAGCCGGTAAGAACCCCAGGCAATGGTCAGGGTAATCAATAATGCGATCAGCCAATCTCCAAAATTCACCGTTGGGGGCTGGGGCTGGATCGCAGGCGGCTCAGGTGTGGTGGGTTGGGGAGTTTGAGTCGGCGTGGGGAAGGGTGTCTCGGTGGGGATGGGCGAGGGGGTTGGTGTGGGTGTATCCGTTGGGACGATTTCACCGCTTGGCAATGGGATGTCAAATTGCAATGTATTCGAGCGGGCATTTTCGCTTTCCACATGGATATCCAGGGCGCCCGAAATGGTCACTGAGTAGGTTGTGCGGGCGATCCCTTTCTTGCTGACCTGCTCCTGGCGGACAGTGCTGGTCTCGCTTCCATAGGAAAAGACAAAAACAACTGGTGTGCCATCCGGGACAGGATGTCCATTGTGATCCAGGATCACACCCGTGCGTAGAGGAATTACATCGCCCAGGCGATATTCAGGGATGGGCAGCGGCTCAGGGGTTGGGGTTCCTGGGTCAGGGGTTTCTACAGGAAGATCAATTTCCAAGGAAATGGTTTGAGCCGGGTCAGGGAATAATGCCTGGTTTAGATCATATCCGACCGAAGGCAGTGAGATCGGTAGAGACCCGGCAGGGCGCAGTTCGCGAAACAGCAGATATGCCGCCACATCCACAAACTGCGGCGCTTTGCCGTATAAACTATAGTAAGCGGTCAGCTTGGAAATATTGGTCGCATCCAGGTAGTAGGGCGCGCAAAATGCAAACACGATCAGGCGTTTTTGTTGGAAGAGATCAGGGCGTTCAGTAAGGAAGCGGCTCAAAGTCTGAAAGGAAGGGATATCGCTGCGCGCGCTGAGCATGCTGAATACAATCCAATTGGCGGCATCTAAATCTCGTTCGATCAGGTTCCCTTCTTCGGGCTTATTCATCATCACGTCCAGGTCACTTAAAGAATAAGATGTCACCCGGTTTGGATTGACCTGGCCTCCGGTTGCGGATCCATAGATGCGGATGACTCTATCCTGGAAAGCCTTCAGGTCCAGTATAGGGACAGGCTCGCATTGGCTGCATTGCTTGGCGCTGCGGACATCTGTGATGAATACGATGCGATCATTCTGGTTCGGCGGATCCGGAATGGTATCGTCCAGCTCGGCTTGAGTCGGGCTGATCAAAGTAGCTGCCTGCTGTACAACATTGAAAGTGACTTGTGAAGATAGACCGATTTCAGCCAGTTTTTCGGCGGAGGGCAGGACTGTATCCAGGTTGAATTCTTTGTACAGCCGGTATTTTAGGGTCAGGATGCGCGACACCGAAGTATCTACTCGTTGGGCAAAGGCAGTATCTTCACGGTACTTCTGGGCGAAAAATTCAAGCGTGCGCACCGTGGCGGCGAAGGGCTCGGCTTCATCTGCTGAAGTGAAATCAGCCACATAGAGCAGATCATTCCCGGCTAGAGATGCGTTCAAGGCTACCCGGCGCGCATCAAATGTTTGGCTGGTGAGATCGTAAAAACGCCTCACCGCCATGCTGCCCAGGTCATCGCTCATCAGCACCCCGCCGTTTTGCCGCCATGACGATAGAGCGGGCAGCTCGGTCAGCAGGTTGAGCGCCTGCGGATCGAAGCTGATCGGGCGGGTGGTGGCGCGGATGTTGCCCTGCAAACCCTGGTAGCGAATATGGGAGGCCAATAAGCCGTCCGTGGTCTCCTCAGGTGTACTTGCGTTTCCTGTCACCGCAAAGAATGGGGCCAGATCAAAGCTGATCAATTGCTCCAGGGATTTTCGCACGGTGGCAACTTCTTCCTCAGGCAGCCTGTCCGAGCTTCCATGTCCGGGGAAATGTTTAGAAATCACAGCCAACTGTCCAGAACTGCCCTGATGAACCCCCTTGATATAAGCCCGGCCCATCTCGCTCACCCAGTAGGGATCGCCCCCGAAAGTGCGCGTACCCAAACTTGAATACACATCAATGGGCGGCGATTCCAGTACATCCAGGGATGGTCCGAGCAAGAGGTTTATTCCCAGGGAGGATAATTCTTTGCCAGCGATTTCTCCCACCTGCGCAGCCAGCTCTGGATTCCAGCTGGCTCCCAGGGTCATGGCGTTCGGCAGTGGGGTTAGCCCGCTCAAGATCTGGTCATAGGGATAACCATTTCCTTCTTGAGACAGCCCAATAAAGAGCGGAATAAACGCTGGAGTAAACTCCTCTCCTGTGATTGGTTTCTTTTGGTTTTGCTGCGATGCATTCCACTCTACCTGCTGCAGTTGCCCCGATAAATCTTGAATCGAGGTAAGAATATTCGCTTCAGGTTGAGCAGGTAACGCAATATTGTCATTATCGGCGCGCAAGATGACTCCGCCAATGTGGTAATTTGTGATCAGGTTGTAGATGGGCGTACCGGGTATGGTCGCGTTGCCATCAAAAGTAATCAAGAAGAGCTGACTGACACGTTCTTCTGGGGTCAGGCTTTGCAGCAGATCAATGGCTTGCTGCTGTGGGCTGAGTGAATTTATCCTGGCCGATGCCGGCAGCAGGTTGGCAGAGCTGACCATCAAGACCAGCAAAACACAGATGAGAGCGCGTATCAAGCCCCGATGAGCTCGAATGAAACGGAAAGAAAGGCTGGGGCTAACCATGGGCGAATTCCTGTTCCGCCTCGCGGGAGATGATCTGATGGAGCAGTTGCCTGCGCTCTGCGCCGCTGAGCATTTCCAACTTGCGGATGCCCAACGGATCGATTTCATTTCGAAGGAGGGATAACTCATCCGCTGTGGGGGACGGCGTTTCGTGAACATCCGGGGCGATATCGAATTCGAAGCCGGTTTTTGCCTGGATGCGGGTTAGCTCAACCCCAGGGTGATAGCTGATCAGGCGCAATCTTCTCTGCTCAGGCTGCTCTGCTGAACCGAAATCGAACTCCCCGAGATTGCTGATCAGATATCGCGGACCTTCGCCCCTGGTTCGGGCGGGGTGATGGCCCATACCCGAGATAAAGTCCAGCCTGGAGACAAATGTCACCCGCGAATGGCGTGGAACATACAGATAGATATCGTGGGTAAAAGTCGTCACATCTGGTATTCCGCCCGTGCCTGGAAGGCGCAGGCGCGGCCGCAGGTAAGAATCTCCAATGGCAATGTTGTTAAAATTGCCGTTGGGGTCCAGTTGAGCGGGGCGGAAGAATTCTTTCGGGCGCAATCTCGGCAGCATATCGGCGGCTGCCCGGACAAAGCCAACATTGGTGATCGAGCGATCCAACCACAGGCTTTCCACTCGAGTCAGCCCCAGTGGAGCCGGCTGGCGGCAGATGCCCTGGCCTATGGCGGAGGTGAAATATAACCTGGGGGCGTGAGTGTGTCGGGCAAGCAGATAAGCGGCTGCCACCAGGGGTGTTGCCAGACCCTGAGCGACGATTTCCCCATCTTTCACCTGCCGGGCAATGCAGACGACCATGATCTCATCGGGAGTGCAGTCCATCATACTCCTACAATCTCTGCGTGAATTTCTGGTTGGATGTTGCCGCCTGAGATCACCACAATGGCAGGGCGGTCGGTGACCTTCTGAGTGAGGACAGACGCTAGTGCTACAGCAGCAGATCCTTCTATCCGCTCGCCATACTCGCGCCAGGCATAGGCAATTGCCTGCCTGATTTCATCCTCACTGACCAGGATGAATTCATCAACGAATTCTCGCATCAACTGGATGGTGATCGCCTGCTTCTCGACTGGGCCTGCCAGCCCATCTGCCAGGCTGGGGAATTCGGTCACGCCCTCCTGTGAGCCCGTATGGAAGATGGCATGCAGGAAAGGCGAGGCTTCGGATTGCACTCCGATCAAACGTGGTTTGTGATGATCTCCCTGCTTGTGCTGCTGACCGGACTCCAGCGCGGCGCCGATTCCCGCCATCAGACCCCCGCCACCTGCAGGCACGATCCAGGCAGGAGGAGATGCCAGCGGTGGTAACTGGCGCTGAATCTCGAGGCCGAGGGTGCCCTGCCCGGCGATGACAAGGGTGTCGTTATAGGGGGATATCCAGGCCGCCTGGGTCGTGCGGGCATATTCCAGGCCAGCCAGTTCAGCTTCCCCGTAACCTCCGGGCACCAGATGCACATCCGCGCCGCTGAGGCGCATGGCTTCTACCTTATAAGGTACCGCATGTTCCGATGAGAAAATGATCGTTGGCGCGCCTACCAGCTGGCCTGCCAGAGCTACCCCCAGGCCGTGGTTTCCTGCCGAGGCAGCCACCAGGCCCCTGCTACGCTCGTTTTCGCTCAAGGTTAGCACCTTATTCAGCGCGCCGCGTACCTTGAAAGAACCGGTCACCTGCTGGTTCTCCCACTTTAAGTAGATCCCCAGAGCCGGATCATAACTCAGCGGCGTTTGATGAATAAACGGTTGGATGCGATTTTCGGCATCCTGTAGCCAGGCGCTCGGGAACATTTCAGGCCCTCGCTCGCTTAGTGATCCATACTCTGAACAACCTGACGGGCAAGAACCGGATCATCGGTAAATATTCCGTCCACGCCCATTTGGAATAACTGAATCATATCTTCCTGACGGTTGACCGTGTACACAAACACCTTTTGCCCTCGTTTATGGGCATTTTGAACCAGACTCGGTGTAACATCGCTTTTCTCAGGGTGCAGGCTGTTATAGGGGAGCACTCTGCTCAGCATAGAGCGAGCCCATGCGCCGCTGGCGCCTTTGATCGCCAGCAGCCCGATCGGGGCGTCAGGCACCAACCGGCGGATGCGCTGCAGTGCAACTGGATTGAAAGAGGAAAAGAGCACCCGCTGGCTCAACTGATGCTGGTTGACCAGTTCGGCAACTTTTTCAGGCAAAGCGTCCCAGATGGAAGCGTAATTGGTGAGTTCGATGTTGATATAGGTCAACTGCCCCACAGCTTGAAATACATCATCCAGGGTTGGCACAGGCTCGCCCTTAAAAGCAAGATCGAAATGGCTGCCCCCATCCATCTTGCGGAACTCAGACAGGGGCAGGTCTCTGACCCGTCCAGTGTGAGCGGTGGTGCGGTCAACGGTCTGGTCATGAATGACGATGACCTGCCCATCGGAGGTGAGCTTGGCATCCAGTTCGATCGCGTCTGCATTTTGGCGCAAAGCCAGTTGGAAAGCCGCCAGGGTGTTTTCCGGGGCGTAGGCGCTGGCGCCGCGGTGCCCAAAGATGGTGGGGTAAGGAAGTTCAGACAATAACATGTCAGGATATCTCGACGAAGAATGCATCGGCAGCGCGGTCAATCATTTCTGTGCTCATTTCGGGGTCGATTTTCATGTAATGGGCAATGTCCAGAATCTGGTCGCACAGGTCGCGAGGGTGTGAAGCGCGCATCTTGCGGCCTCGCCGGATATACCACTCCTGCAGCAGGTAAGCCAGCCCCGAGTCGCTATAAATGACGCCTTTTGCTATCGCTACCTGGTGGAAAATCTCGCGGTACGACTCGTAATCCGGGTCGCCAACTTCAATCTTATGGCGCAGACGCCGCAAAAAAGCCTCATCCACCAAATCCTTGGGCGGCAGGTTAGTAGAAAACACGACCAGCACATCGAAAGGCACTTCGATCTTGCGCCCGGTGTGCAGGGTGAGATAGTCAATGCGGTTTTCCAGCGGCACAATCCAGCGATTCAGTAAATCGCGCGGGCGCACCAGCTGCCTGCCGAAGTCATCAATTAACAGGATGCCCCCGTTCGCCTTCACCTGGAAGGGCGCCTCATAAAACTTATTGACATCATCGAAAACCAGATCCAACCCATCCAGAGTCAGCTCACCGCCGACCACGATAAATGGTCTGCGAATTCGCACCCAACGGCTGTCCCGCCGCGCGCCTGGACGGAGCTGTCCGGTGCCTGGGGTTACGGCTGGTTGGACAGGCTCGTCTGGGATGATATGATGATTGACCGAGTCATATAGTTTTACCACCTGTCCATCGATGTATATGGCATAGGGAATATACATGGTTTCGCTCAACACCAGATTGCCGATGGCGCGGGCAATGCTGGTTTTTCCATTCCCAGGAGGGCCATATAAAAAAATCGAGGTACCCGAATTTACCGCTGGGCCGATCTTGTCGTACAACGGATCGGTAATGACCAGTTGGGTCATGGCCTGCCTAAGGTCGGCCTCTGTCAGGCTGGTGCGTTCTCTAGCCTGGGCCAGGATGGAGCGGTAGTAAACCTGGATAGGCACAGGGGCAGGGCCAGCATACTGGCTGCGCTCCAGGGCTTCCCTTGCCCGGTGTATGCCCAGCCCGGTAATTCCGTACACATAGGACCCTTCACCAAGACCTATTTGCTGGGCTGTTTTCACTTCCACTAACTTCTCTCGTTTCATGATTTCCAGCAGTTGATCGACCACCCCTGCAAAAGGCAGGGCAATCTCTTCTGCTACTTTATAGCCAGTAAGATAGCCCTGGAAATACAGGATTTTGAGAGCCAGATCCTGAAGCCAAAGTGCTGAAAGCCCGGTGTCCTCGACGCGAGTAATGGTTGGGGGCAGAAAATAATCTTTCGACACTTTGCTCGATGGTGTTCCAACATCTCTGCTTTTACTTGTCATGTTCATGATCAGATTTCCTGTTCAGCTAGACTGGAGTCTTTGCAGTTAAAAACCAGGGTGTTTGCTATAATAGGGTTAGAAAAATTATAATCTAATCTGATGCGGAATGGCTATCGGGCTGGAAAGGACTTTTTGTTTTAGGGCGATAAATATGAAAATCAGCGTGATCATACCGGCTTATAATGAAAAAAACACCATTGAGGAGATTTTACGCCGCGTCCGTGCAACTGCTATACCTGATGAGATAGTAGTTGTGGATGATGGCTCCACGGATGGTACGCGCCAAATCCTGCAGGGGATGGCAGACGATGAGCTGCTGAGGGTGGTTCTGCACGAAAAGAATCAGGGGAAGGGCGCGGCAGTCGTGACGGGCATCCAGAACGCGACGGGAGAGGTGATGATCATCCAGGATGCGGATCTTGAATATGACCCGCGTGAGTACGCCAACCTGCTGAGACCGATTGAGGAGGGGCTGGCGGAGGTTGTTTATGGGTCGCGCTTCCTGGGTGCGGCCAGGCGACCGGTGATGTTTTGGCACATGGTGGCGAATAAGCTGCTGACCTTAATGACCAACATTCTTTATAACAATATCCTCACCGATATGGAAACAGGCTACAAAGTTTTCCGGCGCGAAGTGGTGGCGGATATTAAGATTCATGCCCGTCGCTTTGATTTTGAACCTGAATTTACTGCCAAAATTTTGAAGCGTAAAGTTCGCATCTTTGAAGTCCCCATCACTTTCAATCCACGCGATTACAGCGAAGGGAAAAAGATCAAATTGAAAGACGCCTTTGAGGCTGTCTGGACATTGATCAAGTATCGTTTTGTGGATTAATCGAGCGTCCCGGCTGGTTTAAGATCGCGAATATTCAGCTGCAGCGTTGTTCTTCCGTTATACTCATTCAATTCGAAGCTGAATAGAATATCAATCCGGTTTGGCAGTTCGCTTTGCCGTTCTCCCATGCGGAAAGCGATGGCGTCATAGGTAATTTTCCCGTCCGTAAGCACCAGTTTCAAATGAGCCTTGTCGCTGCCAACCGCCTTGCTCTGGCGGATCTGTACATCACGTGAAACGAACATCGCCTGAGGGTTGCCTTGCCCGGTAGGCTGCAGCCAGGCCAGCTCTTTGAGCAGGTTGGGTCTCAGCTCTGACAGGGCAACCTGGGCATCCGCTTGAAGGACAGGGCGCAGGTCGAGACCAGACAGCTCCTGGTTGGCGATGCTGGTTAGGCGCTCGATCAGTTCATCCAGGTGTCGGTTATGAACGGTAAATCCTGCCGCGGCAGCGTGCCCGCCGTGATGAACCAGGATATCCGCACATTGGTCCAATGCTCTGGTAATGTGGAATTCGGCAATGCTGCGACAGGAGGCGCGAGTGTATTCCTCTCCTTTTTGGGCAACGATGGCTGGACGGTAGTATTTTTCTGTCAGCCGAGAAGCAGCCAACCCGACCACTCCGGGGTTATAACTGGCATCCACGGCAATCAGCAAGTTGGCGTCTGGATCGCGGGCGAGGATTTGCTGTTCGGCATGTTCCTGGATATCGCGGGTGATTTGCTGTCGTTCTCGATTTTGATTATCCAGCTGCTGCGCCAGGTAGGCCGCGCGAGCCCTATCCGGGGTGGTCAGCAGTTCGAGGGCGGCTTTTGCAGAGTCGAGCCGTCCGGCCGCATTCAGGCGCGGCCCCAGGGCGAAGCCGATGTGTTCGGAATTGATTTGGGACGGGTTGATCCCGGATACTCCCAGCAGGGCAATCAACCCCTGGCGAGATGGATGGCGAATATTATCCAGACCGGCCCTGACCAGACAGCGGTTTTCACCCACCAGGGGGACCAGATCAGCCACGGTTCCCAGGGCCACCAGGTCCAGATATTCTGTGGCTGTCAGGGCTTCGACGCGACCATAACCGCCTGAAGGAGCATTTTTTAACAGCGCTTCTGCCAGTTTATAAGCCAACCCAACACCAGCCAGGTCTTTATCTGGATATGGATCTCCTGGCTGCTTGGGGTTGATCACTGCTCTGGCGTCTGGCATCTCTGCCCCCGGATGGTGGTGATCCGTGATGATCATCTCCATTCCCAGGCGACGCGCATATTCGACCTCTTCAGGCGAGCGTATGCCACAATCAACGGTGATCACCAGGCGAATATCCTGGGTGTGCAGATAATCCAGGGCTTCATTGTTGACCCCATAGCCTTCATCGAAGCGATTGGGGATATACCCCATTACCCTGGTGCCCAGAGAAAGCAGAACCTGGCCCAACAAGGCAGTCGCGGTGACGCCGTCCACATCGTAGTCGCCATAGACGGCGATGGGTTCATCTTGCTGGATTGCCGCCCAGATGCGCTCTACTGCCTCTGGCACGCCCCGCATTTCCTGGAAATCCACCTCTTGTTGGGGTTCTGCATGCAGATATCGCTGCGCGGAGTCGTGCGTACTGTAGCCGCGATTAAACAGAATTTGTCGAAAAATGGGCGAATAATCGCCTAGTTCAGATATCGCCTCAGCCGATACTGGTGAGGCTACCTGCCAGCGTTTAGATAAAGTTGACATCTCTTAGCTTTTTTTAGAACGGCAATCTGGATAGGTTGTGCGGCCCAGGGCCAACGCTCCGACCAGGCCGACTTCATCCCCAAACGCAGCGGTTGTCAGCACCAGACCGTCCAAATAGTGTGGATTTAGCACATGTTCTTGCATGGCTTTGTACATTGGATCTAAAAGCAGAGGGCCGCTCTTGGATACACCGCCGCCAATGATTACGATCGAAGGGTTGAAGATGTGTAGAAAATCTGCCAGGGCACGCCCAATATAGTGGCCGGCGCGCGCCAGGGCTGCGATGCACAGCTTATCGCCTTTTTGGGCGGCCTCAGAAATCCTTTTTGCCGATACAGGTTTATCGATGGGCAGGATGGATTGAACCCCTTGCGAAAGTTCGGCTTCCACCCAATTGGCGATGGCGGTGCCAGAGGCGACCGCTTCCAGATGGCCTCGCTGGCCGCAGCCACACAGCGGCCCATCGATCATGACTGTGGTATGTCCTAGCTCAGCAGCCAGCCCGTTAGCGCCCAGGAGCAGGCGATCATCGATGATTACTCCCCCCCCAATGCCGGTGCTGACTGTCAGGTAGATCAGGTGATGGTGACCCTTGCCAGCTCCGTATTTCCATTCTCCCAACGCAGCCAGATTAGCATCATTGCCCAGGACGACGGGAACCTTGAAGCGCTCGGACAAATTTTGCTGTAGGGGAACATTAATCCACCCAGGAATATTGGGCGCCTCCACCAGGATGCCCTGGTAAGGGTTGATCGGGCCAGGGGCTGCTACACTGATCGCGCACACCTTGCCATCCGCCGGCCAGATCGAAGCAATTAAATTCTGGATGCGCTCCAACGGGGATGTGACCGGGTCTTCCGGATCGGTCGCCTGGGTGGTGGTGCGAGCGATCTTGATCGATTTCAGTTTGCTGGCTGGATAACATGCCGCCCGAACTTGAGTGCCGCCAATATCTACAGCAATATATCGTCTCATGTGGCAAAGTATAGCATAAAAATATCTCCTGGTTTTGGTTTCCCCGATGTTTTCTCTGGCCTGCCGATTGACTTCTGGCCTAAAGACTGCTATCATCATGGATTGTATGAAAGGTAAAAGATCTTCACGAAAGCCGTGGCTGCCGCAGCGCCTGACTCAGTACCTGACCTTATTATTGCCTGGCTATAACATCAAACGCTGGATCATCGTCATCCTGCTTGGCACAACTTTGTTAGGCATTGGGGTAGGTGTGGTGATACTTGAAATCTACCGGACCGCGCCTGACACCTGGTGGCTGCCAGCGCTTTCGGCGGCCTCGCTGAGATTTTTGGCGCGACCTTTGCGCGCCTTCATATTTGGGGGTATCGGTCTGGGCCTTATTTTGATCGGTATCTGGAAATTAAACCGCTCGCTGATCAAACCCTTCATTCGTCCAGGAGATCGGGTGGCGGATACATTCCTGGTGCACCGGCAAAGGGAGCGTGGCCCCCGCATTGTTGCCATCGGCGGCGGGCATGGGTTGGCAACTCTGCTGCGGGGCTTGAAGGCATACTCAAACCACATCACCGCGGTCGTCAATGTTGCCGATGATGGTGGCTCTTCCGGGCGAATCAGGCGGGATGTTGGCATCCTGCCTCCTGGGGATATTCGCAACTGCCTGGCAGCATTGTCCAACGATGAGGCGCTGCTGGGGCAGCTCTTCCAGTATCGTTTCCCGGATGGCGATTCGGGGCTTGCGGGTCACTCCTTTGGCAATTTATTCATTACGGCTCTGGCGGAAATCACGGGCAGTTTTGAGGAGGCGGTGGCCGAGTCGGGGCGCGTCCTAGCTGTTCAGGGGCGCGTTCTTCCGGGCACATTGCACGACGTCCGTCTGGTCGCGGATGTGGTGCTGCCAGATGCAATCACCGAAGTACGGATCCAGGGGGAGAGCCAGATCCCGAAGAGCAAAGGGATCGTCCGGCGAGTCTGGTTGGAACCCAGCAACCCGCCAGCTTTTCCGCAGGCAGTTCAGGCCATTCTGCAGGCCGATTTGATTATTGTCGGACCTGGCAGCATGTACACCAGCCTGCTTCCTAACCTGCTGGTTCCTGATCTGGCTGAGGCAGTACGCGCCAGCCGGGGTTTGAAGCTATATGTCTGTAATGTGGCAACCGAACGGGGCGAGACGGACGGATATTCTTGTGGAGATCATCTGCGTGCTTTCGAAGAACATGCAGGCGGAGGATTATTCGATATTGCAGTCGTGAATCAGGATTACTCACAGAAGCTGCCTGCGGGGGTGGAATGGGTGATGTTAGACTCCGACCTGGCGGAAGATTATCCGATCTACCAGGCTGATCTGGCCGATTCTCTGCATCCCTGGCGGCACGATTCGCAAAAATTGGCTCGGGCAATCATAGATTTGTTCCAGGAAAAGACCGGACCTTTGGTAGAATAGAGGATTGGACCGACCAGGAGATCAGGCTGTCTGGCTGTCTCCATGAACGTTTGAGTTTTATCATCAAAAAAACAAAATAATTCAAAAATTTACGGAGGTTTAGAATGGCAGTAAAAGTAGGTATCAACGGTTTTGGCCGCATCGGCCGGCAAGTACTCAAAGCAATTCGGGATTTTCACCCTGACTTGTTGGAAGTAGTTGCGTTCAATGACATCGGCGATCTGAAGACGATGGCTCATTTGTTGAAGTACGACTCCAACTATGGCCGCTTTGATGGTCATGTGGAAGTGGGCGATGGCGCGATCATCATTGATGGTCAACCGATCAGAGCCTTCAAAGAGACCGATCCCTCCAATATCCCCTGGGGAGACCTGGGGGTAGAGATCGTGATCGAAGGTACTGGGCTTTTCACGATCAAGAAAGACGGCGTGAATAAGAAAGGCAAACAGGTCAAAGGGGCCGAGAATCATATCACCCACGGTGGAGCCAAGAAAGTGATTATCACTGCTCCGGCTGAGGGCGAGGATATTACCATTGTGTTGGGCGTGAACCATGATCGCTATGATCCTGCTGTCCATCATGTGATTTCAAACGCCTCCTGCACCACCAATGGCCTGGCCCCGGCAGTAAAGGTCATCCATGACCGTTACAAACTGGTGCGCGCCTTCATGACCACCATTCACTCATACACCAATGACCAGAAGATCCTGGATCTTCCCCACAGCGATCTGCGCCGCGCCAGGGCAGCCGCAATGAGCATTATCCCGACCACCACCGGCGCCGCCAAGGCATTGAAGCTGGTTATCCCCGATATGGCTGGACGTTTGGATGGTTATGCTCTGCGAGTTCCCACCTCGACCGTCTCCATCATTGACCTGACAGCCGAACTGGAAGTGCCCACCACCACCGAGCAGCTTCGCCAGGATTACCGCGACGCGGCTGCCGGCCCACTTAAGGGCATCCTTCAGGCAGTGGACGAGCCCCTGGTAAGCATTGATTTCAAGGGTGATCCGCACAGCTCATCGGTTGATCTTCCCTTCACCATGGTGTTGGGGAAAGAAGGCAGCAATTTTGTTAAAATCGTTGCCTGGTATGATAATGAATGGGGCTACTCGGTCCGCACGGCTGACCTGGCAGCTATGATGGCCAAGTATCTATAGATAAGACGAATGATCAAATACAGGATGCGCAATACGATCTGGTATTGCGCATCCCGTATGTGGAGGTTTGAATGTTTAACAAAAAGCTGGTAACGGATGTAGATGTGAAGGGGAAGCGCGCCCTGGTGCGAGTTGATTTTAATGTTCCGATCAAGAATGGTAAGGTGGCAGATGATACCCGCATTGTGGCGGCGCTGCCAACAATCAAGTATCTTTTAGACCACGGTGCGTCGGTCATTCTGTTCTCACATCTTGGACGGCCAAAAGAAGGCCCCGATCCTCAATTTTCTATGCGCCCTACTGCCGAACATCTTGCTGGACTGCTTGGCAAGCCAGTAGCTTTTGCAGAAGAAGCAGTTGGCCCGATTGCTGAAGCGGCTTCCAAAGCGCTGAAGCCGGGGGATGTGCTGGTTTTGGAAAACACGCGCTTCTATAAGGGCGAAACCAAGAATGATATGGAACTTGCCCGCCAGTGGGCTGCCATGGCGGATCTGTTTGTCAATGATGCTTTTGGTTCTGCGCATCGCGCCCATGCTTCTACTGAAGGTGTAGCGCATTTTCTCCCCGCTGTGGCTGGTTTCTTGATGGAAAAAGAAATCATTTATCTGGGCCAGGCAATTGCAGATCCCAGGCGACCTTTTATCGCCATTCTTGGTGGAGCCAAGATCAGCGATAAGATTGGCGTCATCCGCAACTTGTTAGCGAAGGCGGATCTGGTACTGATCGGCGGTGGCATGGCCAATACTTTCTTCAAAGCTCAAGGTTATCCGGTTGGCGATTCGCTGGTTGAGGATGAAGTTCTGGACACGGCCCGCCAGCTGCTGGCCGAAGGTGGCACGCGTCTGCGTCTGCCGGTGGATGTGGTGATTGCTGATCGTTTCGAGGCTGAAGCTGAAGCAAAAGAATTGGAAATGGGTCCAATCCCCTCGGGCTGGCGGATTCTGGATATCGGGCCTGAGGCGATTGCTGCTTATGCCAAAGTGCTTCATGGGGCTGGCACAGTGGTTTGGAATGGGCCGATGGGCGTGTTCGAGTTCCCGCGCTTTGCCAGAGGCACCTTTGGAGTAGCCAGGGCAGTCGCTGAGAGCAGCGCCACCTCTATCGTGGGTGGGGGTGACTCGGTAGCTGCCATCAACCAGTCAGGTCTCCAGGAGCGGATTACCCACATTTCTACGGGCGGCGGCGCCTCCCTGGAGATGCTGGAAGGCCTGACGCTGCCAGGTGTAGCATCGTTGTTAGATAAATAGACTTTTTTATAAGTGAGGGGTAAAAGTTGGACTTTTATCCCTCACCAATATTTCAGTTAGCTTAGCTCCCAATTCGGATCAGGGATAGGCTGGTGACCAACCATGGGTTTTGCTGCTGGTGAAACGATAGGCCCTTATTTATTGATTGAACAATTGGGGCAGGGCGGTATGGCGACCGTGTTCAAGGCTCATCATCCAGCCCTGGACCGGTATGTCGCCATCAAAGCTCTACACCCCGCTTTTACGATCGAACCAAACTTTCTGGCTCGTTTTCGACGGGAAGCCCAGGTAGTTGCTAAGCTTGAGCATGCGAATATTGTGCCTATCTATGACTATGCTGAACATGAAGGCCGTCCCTACCTGGTTATGAAGTTTATTGAGGGGGAAACCCTCAAAGCGCGCTTGAGCCGTGGGCCGTTGAGCCGTGATGAGACCCAAAAGATTATAGAAAGCGTTGGCGCAGCCCTGGGTTACGCCCATAAACAGGGCATCTTGCACCGCGATGTCAAACCATCCAATGTTCTGCTGGCGAACGATGGCCGCATCTACCTGGCGGATTTTGGGTTGGCGCGCATTGCCGAGGCTGGCGAGTCCACCATCTCTTCGGATGTGATGCTGGGCACGCCTCAATATATTTCTCCGGAACAAGCCATGGGGCGCCATGATCTGGATAGCGGCACCGACATCTATTCCTTTGGCGTCGTGCTCTATGAAATTCTGGTTGGCAGGGTGCCTTTTAGCGCGGATACGCCGTATTCAATCATCCATGACCATATTTATACGCCTCTGCCTCAGCCGCGGGCGATCAATCCGGGCATCCCAGAAGCTGTGGAGCAGGTTTTGCTCAAGGCTTTAGCTAAGGAGCGCGCCGATCGCTACCCGGACGTGGGGACGATGGTTCATGCGTTGAAGGAAGCGTACCAGACCGCTGAACTCTCCGCGATTGCCCCACCTGGACAGCAGATACCACCTGCTGCTTCAACCCTGGCTGCTTCAGATGGAGCTATCTCTGAAAGTGCAGAGAGACTGCCTGTCGTCGAAGCGGATCGAATTGACAGGCCCAAAAAGCATTCTCGCTGGCGGTTGGCTATTATTATCATCACTGTTCTGTGTCTATGCGCGTTTGTCACCCTGGTGATATTGCCGCGTTTGCGCCCTGGACCGCAAAACCCCCAGGGCTCGGCCCAACCAACACTGATGTCCACTAACGTGATTGAAACGGCGACTGGAATGCTGGCTACCGAGAGTGCAATACTGCAACCCACCATCACTGAAATTTTCACCAAAACTCGAGTTGCCACTTTAACCCCACTAGAGGATGCTCGCCGCCGGGTGACTCAAAACCCGCAAGACGCAACGGCGCATTTTTCATTGGCGGTTGCTCTAGTTGATGCAGGGAGGTATGAAGAAGCAGATCAAGAGCTAAACTTGATGATCCAATATGCTGGGGAGAATATGGAATTCTACAGCCGGTTGGGGGCGCAATTAATGCTCAAGAAGAGCTGGCTGCTTGCCGCTAGGCTGTATCTTCAGGCTGTGGAGGTCGCGACCGAACCGATCTCTGAAGATATGAGCGAGAGAGTGAACCAATGCCTGTTCCTGGCTGCTCAGGAGGATTTGTTCCTGGATATGCTGGATCGAGCTCCTCAGCAAAAAGTTGATCCGTTCATGTTAGATGTAGCTCGCGCCCGTTTTGCTTTTTATCACAATGAACCTGCCCAAGCCGAGAGTATTATTGGCGCTCTGAGGACTCAGGGTGCTACTCTTTTTGAGCTAAAGCTTCTTGAGGCGGAAGTATCGTATCGAAGGGGAGATAAAGATACGGCCATAGAGATTTTAGAAAATTTAGTTCAGAACCAGGATGCGCCGCGCTGGATTCGTTTTTACGCGGATTCGTATCTAAAACAAATCAATCCTTGAGGTCAACATGCGTACACCATTTGTAGCAGGAAATTGGAAGATGTTCAAGTCAGTGGCTGAGGCTCGCCACCTGATATCGGAGCTGGTCCCTGGCTTACAGGCAGTCGAGGGTGTAGAAAAAGTTTTATGCCCGCCTTTTACTGCCCTGCTCGCAGCTGCAGCCTTGCTGGAGGGGACAGATATTGGCCTGGGGGCGCAAAATTTACATTGGGAAATTTCGGGCGCCTATACGGGCGAGATTTCTCCGGTTATGGTAGCTGAACTGTGTCGTTATGTCATCATCGGCCACTCTGAACGGCGCAAATATTTTGGCGAGACTGACGAGACTGTCAACCGTAAAGTACAGGCTGCCCTGACTCATAGCCTGATCCCGATCGTATGCGTGGGGGAAACCCTGGAAGAAAACGAAGCTGGTCAGACTGCGCAGGTTGTGTCCCGCCAAATCCGACAGGGATTCGCCGGCATTGGAGGTTTTTTCGAAGCCAGCAGCGCCAGTTCGGTCGTGGTAGCGTATGAGCCCGTGTGGGCGATCGGCACGGGCAGGCCTTCGACCGCTGCTGGCGCGCGGGCAGTGGTTGTGGATGTGATCCGACCAGCCCTGGCAGAACTGTTTGGCGCTGCATTTTCCCAGGCTGTGCGGGTGCTCTATGGTGGTTCAGTTACTGGCAGCAATGCAGCCGAATATTTCGCCGAACCAGAAATCGATGGCGCCCTGGTTGGAGGCGCCAGTTTGAAAGTGGCTGATTTCACTCAGATCGTGAAGGCTGCTGCAGGGTAGCACATTCTCTGGTTGATGCCTGCCAATCTGGACGGTTTAGTCTGGGTCATCCTGTTATTAGGCCCGCTGCTGATTTTACAGCGCAGCCTGCACCGGGAAATCCAGGCGGTCTTTTTACTGCTCACTCGCCGCCTTGAAATTGCACTGACTCTTTTCTCATTGCTATTTCTGCCCGGAGTATTCCTGCATGAGGGCAGTCATTACCTGATGGCGCGATTGCTTGGGGTGCGCACCGGACGCCTTTCGCTCATCCCTCGACCGATGAAGAGCGGCAAGCTTCAATTGGGTTTTGTGGAAACAGAGGCTACCGACATCATCCGTGACGCGCTGATTGGCGCGGCGCCGCTACTGGTCGGTGGTGTCGTGGTAGCCTATACCGGCCTGAGCCGGCTGGGGCTTTCAGCGCTCTGGGAACGATGGCTGGAGGGGGGCCTGGTGACCTTCTCAAGTGCAATCCAGGAGGTAACTGGCCAGCCGGATTTCTGGTTGTGGTTTTACATTGCCATTGCTGTCAGCAGCACGATGCTTCCTTCTGCTTCAGATCGTAGGGCCTGGCTGCCTGTTGCCGCAGTTTTGATCTTACTTCTGTGTTTAAGTCTTCTCGGAGGTGCCGGGCCCTGGTTGGCGAGCCATCTGGCTGCGCCGTTTAATCAGGTGCTGCGATCCATTGCGCTTGTTTTTGGGATCAGTCTTCTGGTCCACCTGGTTTTATGGCTGCCTGTCTGGGGTGTTCGTCGTCTTTTATCTGCATTCCTTCGCATGGAGGTAGCCTGAGGGTTAGATGATATAATGCTGACTCGGCGAATGCACGAGAAAAGGCAATCGTCGATCATTGGAGGTAGCACGCTCGTATGGCAAGTTATTGGTATGCATTACGCTGTAAGCCCCGCAAGGAAGATGCAGTGTGGCGACAGGTGCAAACTCAGGGTTTTGAAACCTATTATCCGCGTTTACGGGTACACCCGGTTAACCCTCGGGCGCGCAAAGTGCATCCATATTTCCCGGGCTACTTGTTTGTGCGAGCAGACTTAGATGAAGCAGGTTTATCCGTTTTTCAGTGGATGCCTCATACCATTGGCCTGGTTTCTTTTGGCGGCGAGCCCGCCACGGTGCCCGAAAACCTGATTTTTGAAATTCGCAAGCGAGTGGATGAGATCAATGCGGCAGGTGGAGAAATTTTTACCGGGTTGAAACAGGGTGATGTGATTCAGATCAGCGAAGGCCCATTTCGGGGTTATGAAGCGATTTTTGACGCTACTCTGCCGGGGGGGGAGCGGGTGCGAGTACTGCTCGAACTGCTTGGCAGCAAGCGTCAGGTTCCGCTGGAGATTGAAGCAAGTCAGATTGTGCGCAGGAAAAAATAATCAGGATTAAGGATTTTGAGTGTGATTTATGAAGAAAGCTCTAATAACCGGGATCACCGGGCAGGATGGTTCTTATCTGGCTGAATTGTTGCTGTCGAAGGGATATGAAGTCCATGGCTTGATCAGACGCGCCAGCACGTTTAACACCCAGCGAATTGACCATCTTTACCGTGACCCGCATAATGGCGAGAAGGTGATGCTGCATCTGCATTATGGCGATCTGGCCAATGCAGGCAACCTGGTTGATCTAATCTATAATATACGCCCGGATGAGGTTTATCACCTGGCAGCGCAAAGTCATGTGCGGGTCAGTTTTGATCTGCCTGAATATACAGGGGATATTACTGGTCTGGGCACGATCCGCATTCTGGAGGCGATTCGCAAGAGCGGCCTCGAGGCCCGTTTCTACCAGGCCTCCTCGAGCGAGATGTTTGGCAGCGCCAAACCGCCTCAGCATGAACTGACCCCGTTTCAACCCCAAAGCCCCTACGCGGCAGCAAAGGTATATGCTTTTTGGGTGACTAAAAACTACCGCCAAGGCTATGGCCTTTTTGCCTGCAATGGCATCCTGTTCAATCATGAATCTCCCCGCCGCGGCGAGACCTTTGTGACCCGGAAAATCACCCGCGCCCTGGCAAATATCGTGGCGGGGAAACAGAAGAAGCTCTATTTGGGCAACCTGGATGCAAAACGGGATTGGGGTTATGCTCCAGATTATATTGCCGCCATGTGGAAAATGCTCCAATGCGATCAGCCGGATGATTTTGTAATTGGCACAGGCGAAGCCCATTCTGTACGCGAATTTTTAGATGAATCGTTTGGATATGCAGGTCTGGATTGGCATGATTATGTGGAGATCGACGCGCGCTATTTCCGCCCTACTGAGGTTGATTATCTCATGGCGGATCCTGCCAGGGCACGCACGGTATTGGGCTGGGAACCGCGGGTGTATTTTCGCGATCTCGTCCGGATCATGGTGGATGCTGATCTAGAACTGCAGGGTTTGACCTCTCCAGGTGAGGGTCGCGGTATTTTAGAAGCTCACCACGGTAAATGGCACCGCTGGGAAGACCAGGTGACCAGCATGGGAGTTTAGCATTTTGAAAACAGCGCTGGTCTTAGGTGTGGATGGGCAGGATGGCTCCTACCTGGCAGAGCTTTTGCTGGGCAAAGGCTACCAGGTCGTTGGGTGGGTTCCAGAGGCTTTCCCGATCAGTTTACACAACCTGCAGAATGTCCAGGGGAGGATTACACTGGCAGCGGGAGATTTAGCCCTCCAGGATAACCTGTATGCCTGTTTGGAGGAACACCGCCCGGATGAGATATACAACCTGGCGGCGCCTTCGGCTCCTTATGCCTCCTGGGACGCGACCGTTCTGGTGGGGGATATCGCTGGGCTGGGAGTGGCGCGCTTGCTGGAAGCCATGCGCCTGATTGTCCCTGCTGCCCGATTTTACCAGGCTTCCTCCAGTGAACTGTTTGGCGATCCTGTCGAAGTCCCCCAGAGTGAGACTACGCCTTTTCGTCCGCGCAATCCCTATGGAATAGCAAAATTATATGCACACTGGATGACAGTGCGATATCGTGAAAGATACAACCTGTTTTGTGCATCAGGGATATTGTATAATCATGAAAGCCCGCGGCGCGGCCTGGATTTTGTCACCCGTAAAATCTCCCATTTTGCAGCCAGGATCAAGCTCGGGCTTGAGTATGAGTTGCACCTGGGAAACCTGGATGCCCAACGCGATTGGGGTTTTGCTGGCGACTATGTGGAAGCCATGTGGATGATGCTCAACCGAGATATCGCTGAGGATTTTGTGGTTGGAACCGGGATCACCCATTCTGTGCGTGAATTTTGTCAGCTGGCCTTTGCCTGCCTGGATCTGGATTATCAGGATTATGTGATTATGGACCCCCATCTTTTTCGACCCATCGAAACACAGCAGCTGGTAGCAAATCCCCGCAAGGCTAAAGTGGAACTGGGTTGGGAGCCCAGGATATCTTTTGAAGAATTAGTCCAACAGATGGTGAAAGCTGATTTGCAGGCGTTGTCTGCCTCACAAGCCTGCGGGACTGATTTTTCAATTTCAACCTAATTGGCTCAGGTATTTCGACATGCATTCTGTATTATTTATTTGTTCAGCTAATATCTGCCGGTCGCCGATGGCAATGGGGTTGTTAAAGATCAAAGTCAAAGATGAGGCTGATGATTGGAAGATCGAATCAGCCGGTATCTGGGCCTATTCGGGCGACCCGGCAGCAGTCAACACGCAAATCATTATCAAAGCCCGGGGAGGGGATGTCAGCTCGCACCGGTCGCAGCCCATTACGACCTCGTTGGTTGAGGCTTTCAATCTGATTCTGGTTATGGAACGTGGGCATAAAGAAGCTTTGCGAGCGGCTTTCCCTGAATACGCCCCACGAATTTTTTTGATGAGTGAGATGATTGGTGAGAGCCTGGATATTGCTGACCCTGTCGGCCACCCTCTGGAAGATTACGAACATACTTCCAGGGAGATTGACCTGATCCTGGATCAGGGATTTGAGAAAATCAGCCAGCTTTCTAAGGCAGAAGCCGTTTGAAATGGCCAGGAGATGGGATGCGGTATCTAAGAAGGACCGAACCTGGCTGGTCATCAGCCTGATCGTGGCCTTGATTCACGGCCTGGTATATATTGTCCTGGTGCCTCCCTGGCAGCATTATGATGAGCCAAATCACTTTGAATATGCCTGGCTGGCTGCTCATTTAGACCATTGGCCCGTGGAGGGGGATTTTGATCCTGAGATGAGCCGCGCGGTGGTTCAGTCTATGGTTGAGTATGGGTTTTTCAAGGGGATGGACTATCAGCCCGATTTCGAGTCAGACCAGCCCATTCATATTTTTGGTTACGCCCAATTTAGCGAGCCGCGCTTATATTATGCCCTGGCGTCACTGCCCTTGCGGTGGCTGCAGTTTGATCGCGTCGATTTGCAGTTATACAGCGTACGTCTGGTTTCTTTACTCTTATTTCTAATCACCATCCTGGCTGCCTGGGGGATTGCTGTTGAATTGACTTCGGCAGGCCACCCACTGCGCTGGATGCTTCCGGTCAGCCTGGCATTACTGCCGGGTCTCGCCGATCTGATGACTGCGGTAAATAACGATGCTGCGGCTGTAGTGACTGTTTCGCTGTTCTTGTGGGCGGGTGTGCGGCTGGTCAAGCGCGGCCCAAGCCTGCTGGATTTATTATGGCTGACTGGTGTGCTTGGGTTGGCTTACTATGCAAAAAATACTACCATGATGGTCATCCCAGGGTACTTGCTGATTTTATTATTTACATTTCTCAGGGGACGGCTGCGCATAGCTGCCTGGGGGTTGGCGGTGGCTGCCCTGGTTGGTGCATTGTTTGTGAGCATCCGTCTGGATGATGCCCTGGCCTGGTACCGGGCCACATCGCAAGGGATTCCTGTACGCGCTCAGCACGAGCAGGCTGTCTCAGGCAATTACATCCTGCAGCTGGATCTGGAGGCGAAGGTGGTCCCCACTTGGTCCCCGGCTCTGTACCAACCTGTGCCGATAGAGGTGGCGCAAGGGCTGGCAGGGAAAACAGTTACCCTGGGCGTCTGGATGTGGGCGAGCCAACCCCTGACGGTGAATAAACCAGTTTCGATCAGGACGTCCGAGAGATTGTTCAATGAGAAAGTTGACCTTGGCGTCGAACCCGAGTTTTATGCGCTTCAAGCGACGATCCCTGCAGAGAGCTTCCGGATTTGGGTTTATTTATCGCCAGCCTCTCCTACTGTTAAGAAGGCCTGGCTGTATTATGATGGTCTGGTGCTGGCGGAAGGGGAATACGCCCTGGATATGCCTCCTCAGTTCGAGGATGTGAACGGCGAGCGAGGCGTTTGGGGAGGGCAGCCTTTCATAAATTTACTCCGCAATGCTTCAGCTGAAAAACCGGGGCCGCGCCTGCGCCCGGAGATTGATAATTTCGCCACCAGTATTCTGCCCGATAATACCCGTCCATCTTACCTGTTGGTTTCTCTATTGGACATGCCAGGCTCGTCTGTACACTACAAAGCCTCTGCAGAGCAGCTTTTTCGAACCTTCTGGGCTAAGTTTGGGTGGGGACATATCGAGTTGATTGGAACACCTGTGCCATACGATATTTTATTGGTGATCACGTGTATTGCACTTGTCGCTTGCTTATATGGGTTGGTTCGCCGGCGGCATTCTCTCTCCTGGGAGGTTGTCTTTTGTTTAATGGCGGTGGGACTGCTGACCTGGGCGATCACTTTGATGAGAGGCATCAGCTATATTGCTTTGCCGGGGTTTTATATCCCGGTCGCCCGCCATGCCTATCCGGTGGTGATCCTGACGATGCTGGTCTTATGTATCGGTTGGCTGGAAATGGCTTACCTGATTAAACATATCTGGATCAGGGTTTTCAAGGCGCGCGCATCAAGCGACGCGCTTCAGCCTGCCCGCAGAGAAGTTCTTGATCAGTACCTGGCGGCAGGTTTTCTGGTCTCATTCCTATTGTTAGATATCCTCTCCTGGCTGACGATTGCCAGGTATTATTCGTAAATTAGACCACCCTGACATTTCCATATATACAGAAGCTCAAGGTCCGGTTTTTCTTGGGAGTCAAATAAAGTGATGAAGCGAGAAATGCACCTTATTAGCAAGATACTGCGCCTGGGGGTCTTATTTTTGATGGTGATCCTGGTCGCCTGCAATTCGCAGGCTGCGCCTTCGCCAACTCTGGTTGATCAGGCAGGTACGGGCCAGCCTGCGGTGGCTCCAAAAGGACAGGCGACTGAGCCTGCTTCACCCGGTGTGGTCACCTCGCCAGAAGCGCTCCAGTCGACCTCCCTGCCCGCTCCAACACCCATGTTTGTGGGAAGCCCTTATCCAATCCCTGGGATTGAGCTTGAATCACTGGGATCGCTGGATAAGCTGGATTTAGTTGTCCAGATGGGGGCATATTGGCTGAGGCGCAACGGATTATCCTGGTCGGAAGTTGAGCCAGAAGAAGGGCAGCGAAATTGGGAAGCCCTGGCTGGACTGGAACAGGAATTGAAAAATGCCTCGGAAAGAAATCTCCAGCTTATCCTGGTGATCCGGCGCACACCTGCCTGGGCGCAAAAAGTACCGGGTTCGTTCTGCGGACCGGTTGCCGCGGAAAAATTACCGGCATTTGCCAGCTTTGTGCATGATGTTGTGGCGCGATACAGCCAGCCCCCTTACAATGTGAAGTATTGGGAATTTGGAAATGAGCCTGATGTCGATCCGGGACTGGTAGGCCCAGACAGCATCTTCGGTTGTTGGGGCGATCAGAAAGATGCTTATTATGGCGGCGGTTATTATGCTGAAATGTTGAAGAGTGTTTATCCGCAGGTCAAGGCAGCAGACCCTCAGTCGAAAGTGCTGGTTGGCGGTTTGCTGTTAGACTGCGATCCGGTTAATCCGCCGGAGGGCCGGGATTGCGCCCCTTCGCGTTTCATGGAAGGGGTGCTGCGCAGTGGCGGCGGTGATTATCTGGATGGGATTAGTTTTCACGCCTATGATTATTATCTCGGACCCACTATGTATGGAAACAGCAATTGGTCCAGCGTTTGGAATGTGAATGGCCCGGTTCTGGTGGTGAAGGCGCGCTTTTTGCGGAATCTGCTGGTGGCGTATGGTCAACCGGATAAATTCTTAATCAATACGGAAGTGGGGATTCTTTGCGGGCGGGATGGCAACGAGCCAGATTGCCTGGCAGATGAATTCCAGCTGACCAAGGCGGCTTACATGGCGGAGGCGCATGCTGCTGCTATGGCTGAGGGCTTGTGGGGAAACATCTGGTACAGCCTGACAGGTTGGCGAGGCACAGGCCTGATCCGCGAGGGAAAGGCTTTGCCCGCTTTGGAGGCTTTTCGGATCAGCGCAGGACAGCTGACCGGGGCCACCTTCAGCCGCGCCATCACTGAAATCCCTGGCGTCACTGGATATGAATATACCCGGGATGGTAAACGCTCCTGGATCATCTGGTCGCTGGATGGGGCTGAACATCAGGTGCAGGCGCCAGACCTGCCGGCAGCAATCTATGATGTTTTTGGACAGGCCATCCCCGTTTCCCAGCAGATCACCGCCGGAGCCATGCCGGTATATGTGGAATGGGGGCCATAAGAGGGCAGAGCGTATTTTGGAGGCGTTTTACCGGTAATGATAATAAACAGTAAAACGCCTTTTTTTATTCGATGCTTTCCAGGAGAGCCTTAACGGCAGCTTCCAGGATAGCATCGAAGCTGCCCAAGGCGCTCTCAAGTGTCACCGGAACGGTGATATCGAGAGCCACACCACTGCCTTCGATCAGAAGTTCCCCGTCCAGCGTTTCCGATCTGCCGGTTGGAAACTGTATGGTAATGTCGCCTGGCAGTTTGTATTGCCCTCGTCCGATTTCACCAAAGGCGCCTGCTGTGGGATAGTGACCGATAATGATTGCCCGGTCTTGCTGCTGCAGGGCGTGCGCAAAGCCTTCACAGGCGCTGACGCAGTTTGGGCTGACCAGCACAGCAATCGGCGCATCATAGATCAAGGGACCGGGACGGACGCGAGCAGGATATTCATCTGGCTCAAATTGATGGGTGTTCTCATTGTAGTAATTGGTGCGGTACAGTTCAAATTCGGCATTAAAAAAATAACCAGCGAAATCCAGCGCTATGCCCAACGAACCGCCGTTATTGGCGCGCAGGTCGATGATCAGCCCAGAAATATCTTCATCTAGTAAACCCTGGAGGTAGCGCTGCCACAGGTTTGCCATCAGGTGGTAATCATCGCTGAAGGTGCTGATGCGTATATAACCGAGTCTCGATTCATCCAAAATATTCGCTTCAATGGGTAAGGCTAATTCATCCTGGTTGAAGCTGGGAATGGTCTTGAAGAGCGAATCGTATTCTATTTGGGCAGTCAGACTGGCGATGGTTTCCTGCGCAGATCCGGGATTGATGAATCCGATGGTGATATCGGTTTGGGGAGGCACCCGGGTCAGGGAGTTGACCTGCTCCAGGCGGCGAGTATGATCTGCTGAGTAGGGGCCAAGAACGGGAGTGACATCTTTGATCGCCTCGCCAACGGGCTTGCCATTCCAGGTTAGGATTTCTGCGCCAGGTTTTATGCCCGCCTTCATCCCTTCTGTATCTGCAATCACCTGGGTGACAATAATGCGCCCATCGCTCAATTCGGCTAATACCAGACCAAAGCTGCCGCCAAATTGCTCGTAAAATATGTCCGCATCGAAGGATAGGTTCACATGCCCATCGGGGATCCTGAGGCTGAAGTCACGTAAAGCGCGGTAGAAATCCTCATCTGATCTGGCTGCCTTGAAGCGCGGCAGGAATTCAC
Source organism: Anaerolineales bacterium (assembly GCA_016935755.1). Lineage (GTDB taxonomy): Bacteria > Chloroflexota > Anaerolineae > Anaerolineales > UBA4823 > JAFGQI01. The sequence goes on along the minus strand of JAFGQI010000117.1, from coordinate 45,703 downwards.
CCTCCAGCGATGTCCAGTCGATGTTCTTCTCGGCAGTAAATGGATATTCACGCGAGGCTTTATCGAACAAGGCTTGAAACGCCTCGGAGTAGCTCAATTGGGAGTAATCATTTACCGCGATCGCTCCTTCATTCAGGTTGATTACAGGTTGAGCTTCTTTGTATATACGGAAAGGTTCCTGGTTTATGTCTGCCAGACTGTAGCCAGGTTGGACGGGTGCAACGGGGTCATCGCTGGTAAAGAGTTTTCCGTCCGCGCCAAAGCCGGTTGGGAATTTCTGCTGGTCATCTGGCGCCCAAAGCATCAGCGTTCCGCCGATGATTTCATCGTCATTCTCTGGATCGACAATCGCCGAGGTATATGCCGTCGACCAGCCAGTCCCATCCCGTTGTTCCAGAAATGGATCCCCCCAAATATTCGACCAATATGCGATCGCAAATATCTGCACACCCTGGTCGACAGATCCATCATTATCCACATCTACAAATGTGCCCTGGGGTAAGGCAGGCAGTGCCAGCATATAGGTTAATTGATTATCACTATCGATCTTCACCGGGCCGATTGCCTGACCAGGCAGAGGAAATACGAAGTATGGATCGCGCTGCACAAAACCCGCTTCGTCTTCTAGCAATACAAAGGGCTGTGAAATCGAATTGACAAAAAAGGGAGATGTGTATGGGATTTCGCCGGTGATAAAAACGGGTTCTTCGGGGTTGCTTATACCCGGTTTTACTGGTTGGGGGAGCAAGGGTGTGGCTGTTTGAGTCGGTACAGATGGGGATGGCGATTGAGTCGCTGATACATTCGGGAAACTGGTAATCTGGCAGGCCAGTCCTGTCATCGCCAATAGGATAACAAGCAGATAGATGCAGGCATTGATTTTCATGAGGGTTACCCGGATGGACAAATTCTTATCTGGAGATTTCTTCGATTTTAGCGGCTAATTCTTCTAGCTGGTGGTTTAACCGCTGGATATCTGCGCGGGTGGGGATTTGCTGCTGCAGGGCGAGCAGACCGACTCCACTGAAACGAATCAGGCCGATCAGCACAGAGATGGTCAGCAGACCGGTTTTTTTCTTCTCTTGTTCCAGGATAATCTGGGTGAGGGTCAGCGCGGTGATATCCGCCCCGCTGACGTGATCGGTCACCTGGATTTCTTCCCCCTGGCGAATGAGGGCTGCGATTTCTTCTAGCTTGATATATTGTTTTGTTTCAGTACTATATAACTTGCGGTTAGGATAGCGTTTGATCAAAACCATCCCGGTTACTTTTTAAGCTGCTCGACTTTGCGAGTCAGAATGGCTATCTTTTCGCTCAAGGCATCGATGTCTTTCTTGGTTGGCACACTCATGCGGTTGAGGATGTCTTCTATCCGGGTGGTCAGTTCAGCCTCAGCGTGTTCGACGCGTTTCCTGCGCTTATCCATAATCTCGCGCACGAGTTTGCGGCCGTCTTTTTCAGCAATTTCACCCCGATCGACCAGCTTTTGAACGAATTCTTCGATCTCATCCTGGGCAATTGCCATGGCGCCAATACCAGCCAGCAGGATCTTGCGGGCAGCTTCCAGCATAGGATAGTGTTCCTCTTTATCTTCACCTGGTTTTCCAGGCTCTTCTTCCTGAGTTTGTGTGGACATGTCATTCTCTCCCTTTTGAGTAGACAATTTGACCTATAGATAATATGACGCGCTGCGTCGTAAAAATTATAACACATGTGCGTCAAGAATGGCGCCCCAGCACCATGCTGCTGGTTTATTTTTGGGACGAGGAACCGTTGCTAAAATGACTCTGGAAAAATACCAGACCGGCAATGGCTGCCAGCAAGCCGGTAACGAGCAGAATCTGGGCGCGGTTATCTTCTGGATGGGGGTCAACCGGATGCAAGTTGTAAACGAAAGCATTGTTTTCGTCTAAAACAACCCCCTCAGGCAGGACATGATTGGCGCGCATCAGGTAGGCCGTCACCTGCCAAAATTCTTCCGTTTTGAGGTAACCGGGATTCCACCAGGGCATTTCGGTGATGGTGTAGGTAAACAGCTCCTGGGCGTTTTGGAACGTCGGCAGAGAAATCGGGCCAATAATGGCGGTACAGCAGGTGGGTGGGAAGCTAAAGCCCCATGATGGATGATCGTTTCCATGACACTCTGCCTGCCAGCAGTTTGCGTCCTCTTCCCAAATTTCCCGCCACTCATCGGTCAAGCCCTGACCTCGATCGCCATGACAGGCCATGCAGACCTGGTAATAAACATGAGCCCCCAGATCAGCCTGAGTTGGATGTTCAGGCATAGGAGGCGCTGCCAGCCGGTCGATTGTGGGAGTGGGCTGGAGCAGTTCTGCCGCGCCCGCAGCAGGCACTGCACAGGCTGTCAGAGCTGCACACAGACAGAGCAAACCGATAAGCTGCCAGAAATTCTTCAGCACCACAATATTCCTTATTTCACCCATTATACAAAGATAATTGCTGTTCGGGTTCATTTCAAGTGTCAAATGATCGTCTTTTAATGTGACATCTGCCTTGATCTTGGGATGTTGACAAGATGTGTCAATCAAGGTATAAGCACTGAATTAACAGGCTATCCGCCATGAGAGTTTTATCCCTTAGCGATCAGATTGTCCCTTTTCTTTACAGCCCGCAAGTGCGCCGTCGTTTCAACGGCGTTGATCTTGTGATTGGGTGCGGGGATCTGGCTTATTATTACCTGGAATATGTGCTTAATGCGCTGGATACCCCGCTTTTTTTCGTGCGCGGCAACCACGATAAGATTGTCGAATACAGCGTGGAAGGTCAGCGCACCGCGCCGCATGGAGGCGTCGACCTGCACCGGCGGACATACAATCATAAGGGTCTACTGATGGCTGGTGTAGAGGGCAGCTTGCGTTACCGCCCAGGTCCTTACCAGTACACGCAACAGAATATGTGGGCGCATGTTTTTACTCTATTACCGGGCTTGTTCGCCAACCGTCTGGTGCATGGGCGCTTTCTGGATGTTCTGATCACCCATTCCCCGCCTGTGGGGATACACGACGCTGCGGATTTACCCCACCAGGGGATCAAAGCTTTTCGCTGGCTGATCAGCGTTTTTCAGCCCTCTTATTATTTCCACGGGCATATCCATATTTATCGCCCGGATACCATTACAGAAACGCGCCTAGGCCGGACGCAGGTCATTAATACCTTTGGCTATCGCGAGACGGTTATAGATCATGAAATGCCCAGAACCTTCTAACGAATAAACAGGAGTTCGAGCAATGACGATCAGCCAGCTAGCTCAAAAGGATTTTGAGCGCGCCGTGTCCAAGGGGTTTTGGCGTAAAGTGCTCAGCATTCTGACCAGGAAAGATACCCAACTCCTGCCCTTCGATGAAATCCGCAAACGGCTGCCCATCCGTGGGCAGCATTATATCGGTTTCCGGCAGGTTCCAATTGATAAAATCTGCGGCAGCATGGGACGGTACCATGACTTTGATCGCGCCTTTCTGCCCCTACAGCGCCGCACACGCGATCGTTGGATCAGCGTTGATCTGGCGCACTATGAAGCGGTTCCCTTGCCCCCGGTGGAACTCTATCAGATTGGTGATATCTATTTTGTAAAAGATGGCAATCACCGCGTGTCAGTCGCGCGTGAGCGCGGCCAGGATTATGTTGATGCCTATGTGATTGAGATCGATACGCCAATCAAGCTGACCAGCGATTTACAATTATCTGAGCTTGATCTTAAGCAGGCGTATGCAGATTTCTTGCTCAATACACGGTTGAACGAATTCTATCCAGAGGCAGAGATCGAATTATCCAGACCGGATTTTTACCCGGAAGTCCTGCGTCACATTGATCTGCACCGCTGGTATTTGGGAGAACGGCGCAGTAAAGAAATCCCTTACGAAGAAGCAGTGGTCTCCTGGTATGATCAGATCTATCAACCCCTGGTCGTAATGATCCGGGAGCATGGCGTTCTAAAGGATTTTTCCAGCCACACAGAGGCGGATTTATGTCTGTGGTTGATGGAATATCAAGGTTATCTGCGACGAGCGTACAACCAAATGGGGGAAGATGATTCCGATGATATGGATGCTGAAACCACTGCTGCCAGGCAGCTGCTGGGCGATTATCCGCTGCCAGCGGTGAAAAAGTTGATCTCGCTGGTGAATCGGGCGCACTGGCTGGATGATATCATCCTGGAGCAGGAAAGGGTCGAATTTTTAGAACTGACACGCCTGGATCAGCTGCGCCCGGGATCACAAATCATTCCAACCCTGCCCGGTCAATGCAATAGAATTCGCGAGCATATTGCTGTTCACCGCTGGTATTTGGGCGAACAACGCCAGGCTGAGACGCCCTACGATGAAGCAGTCGCATCCTGGTACGATCGAATCTATCTCCCGTTGATTGAGATCATCCGCGAGCAGGGCATATTGGAGAAGTTCCCTGGCCGGACCGAGACGGACTTGTATCTCTGGATCATCACGCACCGCTGGTATCTTCAACAGGCCTATGAGGCGGAAATCCCATTGGAAGAAGCAGCAGAAAAGTTCACCGAGGATTTTTCTGGGCCTGGATCTAAGAAGGGGAAAAAGGCGAAAAGTAAAGCAGCAGGGGATGAGTAGTCGGCTGCGCCTGTCAGCGGCATATCAGCATCGGCATCCGGCTCTCACGCAGCACTCGATCAACCGAACTTCCCAGCACTGCTTCCAGAACTGGGGTAAACCCATAACCGCCCATGATCAGAAAATCACAGTTATGCGCCTGGCTGGTTGCCAGGACAGCCTGCCCAACAGGGCCTTCGGCAATCACGCCTTCTGCCCCTACTCCGTGCTGACTCAGATATTCTAGCGCGCTGTTCAGGGTTTGACTGGTTACCCGGCTGGAATCTTCGACGCACACGACCACCAGTGGGATTTGCCACTTACCCGAGAGATATGTGGCGATGTAGAGCGCTTCTTGAGCTTTGGGGCTGCCATCGTATGCCAGCAGGGGACGGCTAAGTTGAGCAACGGTATGTGGAGTTGCCAGGATTGGCCTGGGGCAGCGTAAGAGCAGATCGCGAAATCCAGAACTGAGGCGAGCCAATAACTGTGGGGCAGGTGGGTAGCTCAGATTGGCGACAACCAGGTCTGTTACTTTGGCATGCAGGCATATCTGCCGGGCAATTTCACCTGTTGCCATCACCAACGCTCCATTGATCCCAGCGTCATTGCAGCGCCGGTTAAATTCGGCCCGGATACTGTCAGCCTCCGGTTTCTCTTCTTCGGAATCCGAGGCGATTACATGCAGACCATGGATTTGGGCGCCTTCGCGCCTGGCGAGGATCAGGGCCTGTTCCAGGGCGCACCAGCCATCTTCTCTACCATTCACGGGTACCAGGATTTCACCAAAGAGGTAATTTTTGGATTGGTTGGAGCGGGTGCTGCGCCAAAGACCCACAGGTGGGCCAGGTTCAAGCTTCTCTGGCAGGATGATCTCTAACAACCTGCTGCCTATTCGGCTCATGGTAGTAGCCTCGCCAGAGCTATATTTTTCTAGCAAGTTGCTGGCAGCATACTCTGTCTTAATCTGCCAACCCAACTGCTCTTCCAGGTTGGCGCGGTGCTCCGCCAGCCACAGGTAGAGGTCTGTTTCTGTGCGGTCCGGAAATCGGTGTAAGATGCCTTGATCTCGGATGATGTGGATGACAGGCAGATACACTGCATCATACCAGTGAGTGACAGCTTCTTCGTAAGAGATGTCGCGTTTATAGTCCAGCCCCATGAAGTAGCGATGAACACCAATATGAAGGATCAGTTTGGGGTATTGCCCTGGAATGGTTACACTTAAATCGGCGCCTGGTCGCAGTTCATCAATTCTGGTCTGTTCCAAAAAATTGGAGTATTCCGCTTTCAGAATCAGATCATCTGGCTTTACATCAGGCGTCAGTGGGACGCGAGTTTTCATTTCGGTCACATATGCCTGGATATGGGTGGCGCCAAACTGTCGGGCAACGGACACACGGTGGTTGCCATCGATAACAAAATAGCTTTCGCCGATTTGATATACAACGATCGGGGGCAATCCCACCAGCCCAGAGGCGGCTATTTTCACCCGCGCCCACCGTTCGGGGTTTACTTCTCGGCGGGGCAAGAAGTCTCGAGTGAAGTCTGTGTAACGACCGACGCTGCCGATGATCGCATCGAGCGGAATATCTTTCAGCCCACGCTCAGCGCTGCCGAGAAGCTTTAGCTTCTCGATGACTTCATCAAAGGACAATAGCTGTGTTGGCTCTCCGGTAAGCAGTGAAATAAGCTCTTGCAGATCCGCCTGATTTCGCGCCCGGTGGAAATCATTAATAGCAGTTGATAAACTATGATTCTCTATTTGCATAATGGGCAAGTCTATCACCCTCGCCCCCGATTTTCAAGGAAATTGGCTGCGAATCAATAAAATGAATTCTAGTTTTTTTGTTGATCGCGGTGCAAAATTGCCGTAAATACGGGTATACTCTGTGTATTGCTAGACCCCTGATTTATTTTTAGGAGCGTTGTAATGGCAAAACCTCGACTCACCTTTGCATGTGAACTTGATGCAGAGGCCCTACAAAAAATAATGACCCAGCAGGTCCTGGATGATTTGTTAGCCTTAGAAGCGCATCTCAGCCTGGGTATTCTGGATTTAAGCACGGAACGCGCCGATACCGTCCGCCAGCTGAATCGCGCTGGGGTGCCTGTTATCGCCTGGCTGCTATTGCCCAAGGAGCAAGGGTATTGGTTCAACCTGTATAATGCGCCCCAGGCGGCTGCACGATATGATGATTTTATGACCTGGACAGCCGAGCATGGTTTGAAATGGGCTGGAATAGGCTTGGATATCGAGCCAGATATCAATGAAATCACCGAGCTTTCGCAGCAAAAATGGAAAGTGGTTCCAAAGATTATCCGGCGCATTTGGAACCGGCGGCACTTAAAAACAGCTCGCACGATTTATCAGACCCTGGTAGCTCAAATCCACGCCGATGGCTATCCAGTGGATGCTTATCAATTCCCTTTCATTTCTGATGAGCGCAAGGCGGGTTCTACCTTGCTGCAGCGAGCGGTTGGTTTGGTGGATTTATCGGTCGATCGAGAAGTGTGGATGCTTTACAGCAGTTTTATCCGCCCTAACGGGGCTGGTTTTATCGCCAGCTATGCGCCTGAAGCGCAATGTGTGGGTCTGGGCAGTACGGGCGGAGGGGTTGAGCTCGGGTTGAGTGTTCCTCCGCTCACCTGGGAGGAATTCGCGCGGGATTTACGCCTGGCCTGGTATTACTGCAATGATTTGTTTATTTTTAGCCTGGAAGGCTGCATCCAGCAAGGCTTTCTAAAGCGCCTGCCTTTTTTTGTCTGGGACAGCCCTCTCTTGCTGCCGGAGGATAGCAGGTCTCGAGTAGATGGTTATCGTAGTGCGCTGCAAAGCGGCCTGTGGATGGTAACGCATTTTTCGGCTCTGCTGATCGGAGCCGCATCTACATTCCTTGTGTGGAAAGGGATCAGCTATTGGATCAGAAAGCGAGCATCCAGATGACTACAACTGAATGGTACCGGTTATCCGCCGAGCAAGCGCTAACTGAGTTGAAAAGTGATCTCGCGCGGGGATTAGATCATGCCGAAGTCACCCGACGGCAGACGGAATATGGATCGAATGAGCTGGAGGAGCAGGGGGTAAAGAGTCCGTGGGTGATCCTATTCGAGCAGTTCAAGGGGACAATGGTGGTTGTCCTGATCATTGCCACTTTGATATCGGCTTTTCTGGGTGAATATAAAGACGCAGCCGTGATCATGGTCATCGTAGTTCTGAACGCGCTGTTGGGATTCCGGCAAGAATACCAGGCTGAACAAGCTATGGCCGCCCTGAAGCGGTTGGCGGTGCCGATCGTGCGCGTCCGTCGGGCTGGGCATTTGCAGGAGATCTCCGCCCGAGCGCTGGTGCCGGGGGATATTGTTGTCTTGGAAGCGGGGAATATGATCCCCGCCGATTGCCGCCTGGTGGAGAGCGTCAACCTGAGCACCCAGGAATCAGCACTAACGGGCGAATCGGTTCCGGTGACCAAGGATGCTCATTTTTCTCCTGCAAGTGGGGCCGAACTTCCCCTGGCTGATCGGCGGAACATGGTGTTTATGGGCACTGCGGTCACTTATGGCCGCGGCGCAGCGCTGGTCACTGCCACCGGGATGCAGACTGAACTGGGGCGCATTGCCGGGCTGATGCAGGCTGCTGGACAGGAACCCACCCCGCTGCAGCGCCGGCTAACCCAATTGGGTAAGGGTTTAGCGCTGGCTGCTTTTGTCCTGGTTGTAATTGTTTTCATCCTGGGTTTGCTGCGCGGAGAGGATATCCGTGTATTGCTTTTGACTTCCATTGGCATGGCTGTGGCGGCTATTCCTGAGGGGCTGCCAGCGGTGGTAACCATCGCCCTGGCCCTGGGCGCACGCCGCATGCTCAACCGCCAGGCTTTGATCCGCAAGCTCCCCGCCGTGGAGGCGCTGGGTTCGGTGACGGTGATTTGCTCTGATAAGACCGGCACACTCACTGAAAATCGAATGACGGTCACGATCCTGGATATGGCTGAGCATGAATTTGATCTGAGCCAACAGGAAATCAACCTGCCCTTACGCGGCAAGACTCTGGTTTCGGATATCCTGGAACCGGATCAGAAGCAGCAGGAGGTGATGTGTTCACTGCCCGCGCTGCCGCTCATGCTGGCTGGGGGAGCGTTGTGTAACGATGCTGTCCTGGAGCGTGATGAAGAGCAGGCTGGTTATCAAATTGTAGGCGACCCTACCGAGGGCGCTTTGTTGTTGATGGCCGCTCGGATGGGATTATTCAAGAACCTGCTGGAAGGTAATTTCCCCCGGGTGGCTGAAGCGCCTTTTGATTCGGATCGCAAGCGAATGACTACTGTGCATAAAATGCCAGCTTCAACTGCCGAGATCACAGAATCATTGCGGGGCATCTGGGACTGGCACGCCTTGGGAAAGACAGGTTGGACGCCTTATGTCGCCTTTGCCAAAGGCGCGATTGACAGCCTGCTGGAAATCTCGGATCATGTCTGGGTAGAGGATCATATAGAGCCTCTGGATCAGGGTTGGCGGGAGAGAATTGAAGCTGGCAACGAGCGTCTGGCAAAAAAAGGCATGCGGGTCTTAGGGTTTGCCTTTCGCACATTAGCAGATCTGCCTGAAAGCTCGGTCCAATCCTCGCCGGATGGGTTCCCGTTTGAAGATGAGCTGATCTTTGTTGGCATGGTAGGCATGATCGATCCTGCTCGTGGGGAAGTGAAGGATGCCGTGCAAACCTGTCGAACTGCTGGCGTGCGGCCCATCATGATCACTGGCGACCACCCGCTGACAGCAGGTTATATCGCCAGGGAACTTGGCTTCATGACCGATGATCGGGTTGTAACTGGGCAGGAATTAAACCAATTAACCCCCGAAGCGTTGGATGAGATGGTGATGCAGGTTTCGGTATATGCTCGGGTTACACCCGAGCATAAGCTGAAGATCGTCCAGGCTCTGCAAAGGCGCGGCCATATCGCTGCCATGACAGGCGATGGGGTTAATGATGCTCCGGCCCTTAAGAAAGCGGATATCGGCGTAGCCATGGGCATCGCTGGCACCGACGTATCTAAAGAGGCTTCGGATATGGTGCTGCTGGATGACAATTTCGCCACGATTGTTGCCGCGGTGCGCGAAGGGCGCATTATTTACGATAACATTCGTAAATTTATTCAATATACCCTGACCAGCAATGCCGGCGAGATCTGGGTGATGCTGCTGGCGCCTTTCCTGGGGATGCCGCTGGCGCTCCTGCCTATCCAGATCTTGTGGATCAATCTGGTCACAGATGGGTTGCCGGGCCTGGCCCTGGGGGTTGAGCTTGGTGAAAAAAACACCATGCAGCGCCCACCCTATCCGCCCAAAGAGAACATCTTCGCCCGCGGCCTGGGGGTGAATGTCCTTTGGCTTGGTTTACTGATGGGCCTGATTTCGCTGGGGGTGGGCTTCTGGTACTGGCGCATGGACAACCCAATGTGGCAGACGATGGTTTTCTCCACCCTGACCCTATCGGAGATGGGCTATGTGATGGCGATCCGCTCCCGGCGCGATTCGCTGTTTACGATTGGTTTGTTCAGCAACCGCGCCCTGGCCGGAGCGGTTGTCTTGACCACCCTGCTGCAGCTGGCGGTCATCTACCTGCCTCCGCTGCAATCCATTTTCGATACCAAGGCTTTGCCGCTGCCAGAACTGCTGATTTGTCTTGTCCTTGCCACATCCTTGTTCTGGGTGGTTGAGATCCAAAAATGGTTTATCCGGCGCAAGGAAGATGACAGACGATAACGAACCGGATAAATCCATTGTATAATTGCTGAGAGAAAAACAAAACCCATAGGGAGTAGAAAAATGAACACTGTTGGTCAAATCTTGAAGGCTAAAGGCAGCACTGTCTGGACAATCACCAAAGATGCACCAGTTTCAGAAGCGTTGAAACACTTTGCCGATCATGGAATTGGTTCTGTCGTGGTCATGGATGGTGAGGTTGTCGCAGGGATATTTTCTGAGAGAGATTTTGCTCGCCGGGTAGGGCTTTTGGGTAAAGAGCCCGAAAAAGTTAAGGTAGAAGAAGTAATGACAAGAGAGCTGATCACCGTTAGCCCCAAGCAATCCGTCAATGCCTGCATGGCGCTGATGACAGAGCATCGTGTCCGCCATTTACCGGTCTTCGAAGAGGGGCGCCTGGTGGGGATCCTGTCGATTGGGGATGTGGTCAAGGATCTGATCGAGGAACTGCAGTTCATGGTTAAACAACTTGAAAATTATATCCAGGGAATGCGCTGATCTACGGTTATTGATTCATGTGCTTCACAATCAGCGGAGGATATAAAACCCCACGGTTACAAGCATTAACACGGGTTCTAAGGTTATTGGGTTTACATTTGCAGGCATCTGAGAGAATGACCAGGTGAGAAAGAAGTATCTATTTCAAGGTGCGTTTTGGATTTTTATGTATATCCTGATTGTGAGCGCTCCGCTCATGATCCTGTTGATTGGCAATGTCCCGGAGGGGCGTGAATTTTGGCGGGAGCTCTCGGTAGCGCTGGGCTTTGCTGGTCTGGCAATGATGTCTCTGCAGTTTGTGTTAACCGCCCGGTTTAAGTCGATTAAAGCCCCTTATGGCGCGGATATTGTTTACCATTTTCATCGCCAGGTTTCTCTGGTGGCTTTTGTCCTGGTTCTGGCTCACCCCTTGCTGCTCTTTGCCTTTTCACCGGATACCCTGGGTTTACTAAACCTGTTTACTGCACCCTGGCGGGCGAGAGCAGGCGTAACTGCGGTGCTGTTGTTGATGGGGCTTGTTGCTGCTTCGCTATGGCGAAAGCGGTTCAAGCTTGAATATACCACCTGGCGGGTTTGGCATGGCATTTTGGCTACTGCCGTGGTTGTTCTGGCGATGACTCATGTGATCTTAGCTCGACACTACCTGAACACCCCCTGGAAGCAGTCTTTTTGGATAATCTATGGTGTGTTCTGGGTGAGTTTATTGATCTATGTTCGCATCATCAAGCCTCTTCAGCTTCTCAGGCGTCCATACGAGGTTGAGCACATTCACTCTGAACGCGGTAATGCCTGGAGCCTGACTGTCAAACCCGTGGGGCATGCAGGGATGAAGTTTATGCCGGGCCAGTTTGCCTGGATCACTATCCGGAGTTCACCCTTTTTAGACGGCGAACATCCGTTCTCTTTCTCCTCCAATGCCTGCCAATCCGATCGGTTGACCTTCACCATCAAGGAATTAGGGGATTTCACTCGCCAGATTAAAAATTTGTCGCCTGGAGAGAAGGTGTTCGTGGATGGGCCTTTTGGCAATTTCAGTGTAGATCGTCATTCGCATGCAGAACAGTTCGTTTTTATTGCTGGTGGAGTAGGGATTACACCCATCATGAGTATGCTGCGCACTCTGGCTGAGCGTGGTGATCGTCGTCCTTTGGTGCTGATCTACGCCAATCGAGACTGGGAGAGTGTAATTTTTCGCGAGGAAATTGAGAACTTGAAAGATGCGCTGAATCTAACTGTAGTGCAGCTTTTGCAGGAACCGCCAGCTGACTGGAGTGGTGAGTCGGGTTTTGTCTCGCAAGCTATTCTGGAACGCTTCCTGCCTCAGGCAAGGCAGCGCAATACGTTTGAAGTTTTTATTTGTGGCCCCCAGCCCATGATGAATGCGGTGGAAAAAGCACTTATAAACTTGAAGGTTCCATTTGGCGATTTTCATGCGGAACGATTCAATCTTGTTTAAGGAGAGCCTGTGCGCCAGAAGTTTTCAACCTGGTTAGCGATCGCCATTGGCGCTGTCATCGTTGTGTTGGCGGTCATCTTTGCCCTGATACAGAGCATGTAAGTCGGGTCTGGTCAAGCTGCCTGATCACCGTTGCTGCTTAGGCAATCTGTTCTGCGCAACTTTTTCTATTTGTGGGCGTAAACTATTCTGTACGCTCATGATGCAGTCTGGAGGTCAGCACATGCGATCGAATACGATTTTCTGGGGTACGATCCTGGTCTTGCTGGGGGTGCTGTTATTGTTGAGCAATATGGGGATTGTAACCGCGAATATCTGGGGGATCATCTGGCCGATTGGTTTGATCCTCTTCGGCGTCTGGATTATCCTGGGTCTTTTTCTCCGGCGCAATCTGGAGGTTGAGCAAGCCAGCATCCCGTTGGAAGGCGCCAGCCAGGCCTCTGTGCGCATTGGGCATGCCGCCGGGCGATTACAGATCGGTTCTGGCGCTGGGCCAGGCAACCTGTTGGATGGCGAGTTCGGCGGCGGGGTTGAAATTGATAAGAAACGCCAGGCTGATACCCTGGGTGTGCGTTTAAACCCTTCTCAGACCTGGTCCTTCCCATTTGCCTGGTCGCCAGGAGATACCCTGAACTGGTCGCTGCGGCTGACAAACGAGGTGCCGCTCGGCCTGGAGCTAGAGACCGGGGCCAATGATGCCCGGGTGGATCTGACCGAGTTAAAGGTTACCAGCTTACGCCTTAGCTCTGGAGCCAGTTCAACGGATCTCACTCTCCCTGCAGTGGCTGGATATACCCGGGTAAAAATTTCGACTGGAGCGGCCTCGGTGAAAGTGCGTGTCCCCCAGGGTGTGGCCGCCTCGATCCACTACAGTAGCGGACTGGCGAGCGTCAGTGTGGATAAAGAACGCTTCCCTCGTGCAGAGAGGGGTTACCAGTCCACGGACTATGACCTGGCTCAAAATAAAGTCGATATTGAAATTGAGACCGGTGTAGGCTCGGTTGAAATCGGCTGAGCGATGCAGTGGATGAGGCGATGAAAAATTCACAACAGGACACGGCTGAAGGGATATTGTTCACCGATATGTACCAGCTCACCATGGCGCAGCTTTATTACCGGGTGGGCCTGCACGAAAGGCTGGTGCAGTTTGATCATTATTTTCGTAATTATCCGGATTACGGCTCCCACAAAGCTGGTTACTGCATCAATGCCGGGCTTGAATGGCTTTTAGACTGGATGAAACAGGCGCATTTCCGTGAGCAGGATGTAGCTTATCTGCGCAGCCTGAAATCTCGCACTGGCTCGCCTCTTTTTGGGGATGATTTTCTGGATTGGCTGCGCAGCCATGGTGATTTCTCCGGGATCAGCATGTGGGCGATCCCAGAAGGCCGCGTGATCCATCCCAATGTGCCGCTGACGATTATCCAGGGTCCGCTGGCGATGGCCCAAATTCTTGAGACATCTTTGCTCAATCACCTGAATTTTCAAATCCTGATTGCTACGAAGGCGGCGCGCATCCGAGAAATTGGCCGCGGTCAGGTGATGCTGGAGTTTGGTTTGCGGCGGGCGCACGGTAAAGGCGGTAATGCTGGAGCACGGGCCGCGCTGATTGGTGGGGCAGATTTTACTTCGAATGTGGGGATTTCTGCTGTGCTGGGCTATCCGCCTAAGGGCACGCATGCCCACAGCATGGTGCAGCTGTTTATCTCTTTGGGCATGAGTGAACTGGACGCTTTCCGCGCTTACGCAGATAATTATCCGGATGACTGCACGCTGTTGGTGGATACGATTGATACCTTGAAGAGCGGCATTCCGAATGCGATTCAGGTGTTTGAAGAACTGCGTATGAAAGGCTACCGACCTGTGGGTGTGCGCCTGGATTCAGGCGACCTGGCGTATCTGAGCATCCAGTCAGCCAAGCTGCTGGATGCAGCCGGTTTTCCGGATGTGTCGATTGTCCTGTCTAACAATTTGGATGAACTGGTTATCTGGCAGATCATCACTCAGATCACTCAGGAAGCTCCCCGGTATGATGTAGACCCGGATCGATTGATCAGCCGCCTGGTGTATGGGGTCGGGACACGCCTGATTACTTCCTGGGGCGAGCCAGCTTTAGGGGGAGTCTATAAGCTGGTGGCTGTTGAGAATCAGGGGCAGTGGATTCCGGCGATTAAGATTTCTGAATCGCCATCCAAAACGCCCAATCCCGGCAATAAACGAGTCTGGCGGCTGTATGATCAGCGCGGCAAAGCCTCTGCCGATTTGATCGGCCTGGAGGATGAATCCCCACGCCAGATGCAGCAGATCATTCTGCGCCATCCCACTGACCACACGAAGGTTCGCTCTCACGCGGCAGAGGATATCCCGGAGATTGAGCCGCTGCTGGTCGAGGTGCTGCGGGAGGGAAAGCTCGTCTATGAACTGCCGACAATTGATAAGATGCGTTCCTGCCGCCAGGCGGATGTCGAACGTTTAGACCCTGGGGTGAGGCGTATCATGTACCCTCATATTTATCACGTGTCGCTGACTCAGCGCTTATGGGACTTAAAACAAAAACTGATTGAAACGGCTTTATCGCCTGAGTAAGATTTTTCGTCAAAAGGGATCATTATCAGGAGGAGCACGATGTTTAAATTTTTAGAATCACGCATCTTATGGGGATCTCTGCTGATCTTGGGGGGAATCATCTTTCTGCTGGATAACCTTGGCATCTTGAAATTGGGGGATTTGTTTTGGGTGCTGGTTTTTGGCCTGGGAGGGGTGCTGTTTATTTCCGTATTTTTCCAGAATCGTCTCAACTGGTGGAGTTTGATCCCAGGGTTTGGATTGCTGGGTGTCGCGGCAGCCATTGGCCTGGATTGGATTGCGCCAGCGATCGGGGGAACCTGGGGAGGGCTGTTCGTTCTGGGATCTTTGGGATTGAGCTTCCTGGTGATTTATCTATTCGACCGGCAGCATTGGTGGGCGCTGATCCCGGGTGGGGTGCTGCTGACTCTGGGGTTCGTTGACCTGGTGGAGTCTCTTCTACCGGGGGTCGAGACGGGGGGTGTTTTCTTCCTGGGATTGGGGATAACCTTCGGGTTGGTCGCCTTGCTGCCCACTTCACAAGGGCAGATGAAATGGGCCTGGATTCCAGCTGCTGTGCTGACGGGTATGGGGCTGCTGATGATCGCGGCTGTCGAAAACCTGATGGCTTACATGATCCCAATCATCTTAATTGGCGTTGGGATCGTGATCATCCTGCGGTCATTTATCTGGCGGAAGCAGTAAGGGTCGCTCTCTGAAGGATTATCAGGCGTGCCTGGCTGCAGGTGCGCCTGCTTTCAATTAAAACCCCAGCCATTGGGTTGCCGCGCGGGGCAAATCCGCCAGGGGGCCAGTCTGCACGGTACACTCTGGCAGAGACTCCAGAAACAGGCGGCCATACCGTTTGGACAGGATGCGCCGGTCGAAAATCGCCACCACGCCCCGGTCAGACTGCGTGCGTATGAGGCGCCCAAAGCCCTGGCGGAAACGCAGGATTGCCTCGGGCAGGGAATACTCATTGAATGGATCATCAAAAGTTTCTGAGCGGGCAGCCACGATTGGATCAGAGGGCACGTCAAAGGGCAGCTTGGCGATGACCAGCACGGAAAGCGCCTCGCCGGGTACATCTACCCCTTCCCAAAAGGCGCGCGTACCCAGCAAGACCGCCCGATCAGCCGCCCGAAAGGTTTCCAGCAGGGTGTGCGCAGAGGCTCCATCGCCTTGTTCGTAAACCTGGATATCATTGCGCGACAGAACCGGGGTAATCGCCTGAGCGGTCTTTTTAAGTTGATCGTAAGAGGTGAAAAGCGCCAGCGTTTTTCCGCCTGTCGCGCCGCAGAGGTGGATCAATCCGGATTCAATCGCTCGCTGGTGCCCATTGCGGTCGTTGGGTTCGGGGATATCGTTGACCAGGTAGAGCAGCGCGGCGTTTTCGTAATCAAAAGGTGATCCCAAAGGCAGCTCATCCGCTTCGACCGCGCTCAGCCGCCCGCGTAAATAGTCAAACTCGCCGGCAGCAGTCAGAGTGGCCGAAGTCAGGATAACGGAGGCTTTTTCATGCCACAGGTGTTTTTGCATAAGGGGACCAATATGCAGCGGTGCGGCGTTCAACGCCAGTGGGCGTCCATTCGGCTGCGTCTCTGCCCAATAGATCTGCTCCGCGGAGGGGGTAAACACCAGGGCATTCAACTGGCTGTGAAGTTCGCTAAAACGGCGATAGATATTCAGCAGTCCGGTGTACAAATCCTCATCTTCTTCCGGGAGCGCATCCTGGATTTCTACCAGGCCCTCGGCCAGACGAGCCAGCCCTTCCACCAGGGCGTGCAAGGTGCGTTCGCCTTCATCCCAGGCAGCTTCGACTTCCCCCCAGGCAGGCTGGGCGCGGGTGGCGGGCAGGATGCGTTCCTGCTGGGAGTACATACTGGGTGGGTGGCCTTCGCGCTGCTGTGCCAGGAATTCATTCAGGCTGTAAAAAAACTGCTGCATCAGGTGTTGGAGGCGGAAAGCCAGGTCGGTGTTATACTGCACCAGGTTGTTCAGGCTGGCATATTCAACCGGTGAAAGAATCTCCTGGGTGGCGCTTAGAATCCAACCCAACATACCGTCGTTGGGGCCGCCCAATTGAGCCAGCAGGCGTTCGGCGTCAGCCAGGGTGACACGGAAGCTCAAGGCATTGGTGGTGGCATCTTCCAGGTGGTGCGCCTCGTCCACAATCAGGTATTGGTAGTCCGGCAGGACGCGGTTCCCGGTGGCTACGTCTGCCAGCAGCAGAGCATGATTGACGATCAGGATATGGGCGCTCTGGGCAGCCTGGCGCACACGGTAGAAGGGGCATGCGCCGCCGGTGCGCTTCAGGCAGGTTTCGGTGGTACAGCCTTCATCTTCAGCCGAAAATCGCAGCCAGATGCTGCGCTCGGTTGGCCCATTCAGATTGATCTCTGAGCGATCACCGGTATGCGTACCTTGCAGCCAGACCAACACCTTGGCCAGCACGCGCATCTCATCTGCATTGTCTGGGCCTCGACGGCGCAGGCTTTCTAACCGGCGCGGGCACAGATAATTTGAACGCCCCTTCATTATCGTAGCCTGGATGTCCAATCCCAGCGCTTCCCGCAGATCCGGGATATCCTTATTGATGAGTTGATCCTGCAGATTGATTGTATTGGTGGAAATGACCACCCGGCGTCCGTTCTTCAGCGCCCACAGGCTTGCTGGGATCAGGTAAGCCATGCTTTTGCCTGTGCCGGTGCCTGCTTCCACCATTAAATGCCCTGGCTGGGAAAGCGACTGGGCCACCGCCCGCAGCATCTCAACCTGCTGCGGACGATATTCGAATTGTGGAAAATGATGGGCAAATATTCCGCCTGGTTCCAGGATGGCGGATACTTCATCTGTATCTAAAGGTATTGGCTCGCCATCCGGCTGAAGGGGGGGCGTTTGGCGAACTGGAGGATCGGTAAATAGCGGACCAGAGTAGCTGTGCCTGACCGATTCGCTCGAGACCACCTGGTGAGAGCGTTCGCGCAGGGCCAGGCGAAAAGGCCAATAGCCAGTCCAGTCCAATCCCTCTGCCAAACGGACGATCTCCGCCAGCAGGTTGAGGGGCAGCTCCAGCGCCTCTTCGAACAGACGCAGGAATACGCCGCGGGTGGCGTTGGCATCGTCCAGGGCGCGGTGACTGGCGGGCAGCAGCACGCCCAGCGCCTGAGCCAGCGAGCCCAGGTTGTAGCGCCCCGCGGTAGGCAGCAGTACAGAAGCCATTTCATAGGTGTCCAGCAGGGTGTTGTGCCGGAAGAGGCCCTGGCGGCGCAGGAATGACAGGTCAAAGCGCACATTTTGACCCAGGATGGGCGTGTTCCCGACAAAATCCGCCAATTCAGCCAGGATATCCTGAATAGGCGGGGCGCGCAGCACCATCTGATCGGTGATGCCGGTTAATTGAGTGATAAATGGTGGGATCCGTCGCCCTGGATGAATTAAAGTTGACCATTCGGCTTCTACCCGGTGACCAGTAAATTTAACAGCGCCAATTTCAATGATGGTGTCTTTTTCCGGGTCCAGCCCGGTTGTCTCAATGTCCAGCGCAACGATGGTTTCCATAGTGGAAGGATTATAACGCAAAAGGCTGATAATATAGAACACGAGTGCTTTCCGGTAAGCGTTCGATGAGATAAAACCTTTTCGTCTAAGCTCTGGTAAACTATATGGAAGATTATATTCTTCTACTTGAGGTTTCTATGATTGCAGAAGTCGCCCGGCGTTTAAGAGAGAATGTTCAGAAAGTGATTGTGGGTAAGGACGAGGCTATTAATCTGGCTCTGGTGGTAGTGCTGTGCGAGGGACATGCCTTGCTAGAGGATGTCCCTGGGATTGGGAAAACAACCCTGGCGCGGGCTCTGGCGGTTTCCTTGGGGTCTTCGTTTCGGCGCATCCAGTTCACGCCCGATCTGCTGCCTTCTGATGTCACTGGTTTGAACTGGTTCAACCAGAAGAAACAAGAATTTGAATTTCGTCCGGGGCCGATTATGAGCCAGGTGGTTCTGGCGGATGAAATCAACCGGGCGACACCGCGCACGCAATCCGCTCTGTTGGAAGCTATGCAGGAGCGCCAGATCACAGTAGATGGCATCACCAGATCGTTGCCCAGGCCGTTTCTGGTGCTGGCTACCCAAAACCCGGTCGAGCTGGAAGGCACTTTTCCTCTTCCTGAAGCTCAAATTGACCGTTTTCTGCTGCGCATCGCCATTGGCTATCCCACTGAGGAGGAAGAAAACGAAATCCTGGAGCGTTTTCGTCTGGCTGACCCGCTGCCCGAATTGGCAGCGGTGACCACCCCCGAAGAAATTTTGCATTTACAGACGCTGCGCAGGCAGGTGCGGGTTGCCGAGGCTGTGCGCAATTATATTGTCCAGGTGGCGCGCGCCACCCGCAAACACCAGGAGATTGAGTTGGGCGCCAGCCCCAGAGCGACACTTTCTCTCTTCCAGGCAGCCCAGGCGTGGGCGGCGATCCAGGAGCGCGACTATGTGACACCGGATGATGTCAAACAGCTGGCGCCTCATGTGCTGACTCACCGGATGATGATTGCGCCTCAGGCGCAGCTGCGCGGCCGCCGGCCGGAAGAACTGGTTGCCAGCATCGTGGACACCGTGCGAGTGCCAGTGGAGGAGTGATTTGGCTCCGCTCAGCTGGTGGCCTTTTCTTGGACTGGTCTTTCTTGCTGCTATTTGGCTAAAAATCTATCCATTAGCAGCCTTCACACTGATGTTATCCGCGATCAGTGGATTGGCGCGCTGGTGGCAGCGCCGCTCTCTGGACCAAGTCTCTTATAACCGGAGGTTTATCTATCGCCGGGGGTTTCCCGGTGAATCGCTAAGCTTACAATTAGAGGTGGAAAACCGAAAATTTTTGCCGATTTCCTGGCTGCGGGTGTTTGATCCGCTGCCCCGGCTGGTTGGGCCCAGCGACGAAAACCTGCTTTCTCCAACCCATATGCCAGATATAGGGACATTGTTGAGCCTCTTCAGCCTGCGCTGGTACGAACGCGATCGCCGGACTTATGAATTGCTATTGCGCAAGCGAGGCATCTACAAATTGGGCCCCGCCCGGTTGGAATCCGGCGATCTCTTTGGCTTGTTCGAACGGCAGAGGGAGGACGATCAGGCAGATTATCTGACCGTATTCCCGCAGCCGTTTCCATTTCAGGCCATGCAGCTTCCTACCAGCAATCCTTTTGGAGACCGGCGTGCCCGCAGACGTTTATACGAAGATCCAAACCAGCCGATGGGTGTGCGCGAATATCAGCCGGAGGATGATTTCCGCCGTATTCACTGGCCTGCGACAGCCCGGACCAGCCAATTGATGGTCCGGGTTTTTCAGCCGATCTCAGCCCAGGTGATGGTGATTTGTTTGAATGTCGTTACTTTTCCACACTATTGGGAGGGGACTGACCCGGAACTGCTGGAGCATTTGGTTCGCGTGACTGCAACGCTGGTGCAGCATGGGTTGGAGAGTGGGTATCGTGTGGGCTTGATCTCCAATGGCTGTCTGGCGCATGCCGACCAACCCTTTCGAGTCCCGCCTGGGCGGTCCCCCGAACAGCTGGTTCATTTGTTGACCGCTCTAGCTGGTGTGACTCCTTTTTCAGCTGGCTCATTTGAACGATTTTTGATCAATGAAGCAACGCGCCTGCCGTATGGCGCTACCCTGGTGATTGTGACTGGTCTGGTCGACCAGTCTTTGCCAGAGACCATTTTGCGTTTACGACAGCATGGTCGCCAGGTCATGTTATTTTCATTCGCTCGCCAGGCTCCACCGGTTATTCCTGGCGTAACAATATACCATTCGCCATTCCAGGGATAGCCAACCTTGTCAGATCAGCCCGACCTACCAGTTGTTCGAAATCGATCCCTGCGATCGCCCATGTTGTGGTGGCCTCAGGTTACCGCGATGCTGTTGGTGGTGGTTGAACTGTGCTGGATATTACCCTGGTATCGCACAGTCATTCAGATCAGCCATGTCGCTTCGCTGCCCCGCGCCGGGCTTGTGCTGGGTGGGATTATGCTGGCAGGCTATGCCGTCGCTCTCGCTCTGGAGACGCTGAGGTTTTTGAAGCATGTCCAAATCATCATCCTGGGGGCTTTGCTGTTCATTTGCCTGATCCTGGCAGAGAATTTATTGCTGCTGAGACCCCCCTTGATGGTGGTCAATGGGCTGGTAAATCTGGATCCGGGGGCTGTCCTGGTGCTGTTTTTTGTTTTGTGGTTATGGTGGCGAGGGCTCACTCTGGGGCGCGAAGCGATCCGGCCGATGACTGCCTGGCGCAGGTTTGAGTTGGGCCTGTTGCTGTTTATCGGCTACCTGTTTATGGTCAACCAATTTACAGAATATTCGCCAGGGTTGTTCTGGTATATTCTCTTTTTGTTCGTTGGCTTTTTAGCTGTGATTATCGCCCGGGTTTCCTATGTAGGCATCCACAAAGGGATCAGCAAGAACCCTTTTGATCGCCGCTGGTTCTTGGGCACGACGGGGGTTCTTGGTTCTGCGGTTGCTATTTCGGCAGTATTCGGCAGCTTATTGACGGGTCAATATCAGTTGCTCCTGAACCTGCTAGCCGAGGGCGTCAAACTATTGGTGGCGATAGCCTTGTTCATTGTGGCTCTGCCTGCGCTGGCAATTTCGCAATTCATGGGTCCCCTGATCCCACTCCTTAGAAAATTTTTGGATACGCCTACCGTTCTTCCCGAGCAAGCGCCTCTGGCATATTTGCCTCCTGAAATCTACCAACCACCAGAACCGATTGCTCCCTGGCTGCAAGCGGTGATTTTCTGGGCAGTCGTGCTGCTGATCGTGATCCTCCTGATCCTGCGCGCCCGCCGGGCATTCAACAGAAGCCAACCTCGCAATGTTGGCGAGATGGAATCTTTACTTCGGGAGGGTGATGCTCGCAGGCTGCTGCGTAAAGCCTTGCAAGACGCCCTGGATGGATGGGCCGCCCGGCTGAGACCAGCTCAGCGATTATTGGCGGCTGCCCGTGTGCGGCGCATCTATGCTCAGTTGATGGAATTATGTCAGGAATTAAATCTACCCCGCCCGCCGTCAAAGACCCCGCTGGAGTTTCTGCCCATCATGGGAGAATTATTCGCGGCTGTACATGCTGATTTGGCGCTGATTACGCAAGCCTATGTCCGGGTTCGTTATGGAGAATACCCGGAGACCCCGGATGAGGTGGATGAAATTGAAAAATCCTGGCAGCGCATTTCCCAGGAAGGTCAGAGGCTCAAGCGGGCTGGCTGGGGGAAACTGAAAACAGCAGAAGTGAAAGAAGTGCAACGCACCGGTGTTTAACGGCCAGCGCATTGCACTTCTCTATTAGAAGACAGGCTCGCGATTATGGACAGTCGCGGATATCGACTATCTTGATCACCATCGGTTCGACAATATCTTTCAACTGCTGCAAATCCAGATCGGCGACTTTGAAAGTGATCAGACGATTGGAAGGATCGGAGCCGATGAACTGCCCAAAAGCAACAAAATTGCCGCCTGCAGCAGAGATTGCCTGTGAGAGCCTGGCAAGCTGACCCTTTTTCTCGTGCATCAAAGCCGTGAGGCGAACGCCCGGTTCACGAGCGCCCATCAGTTCCAAGAAAACCTTGAATAGATCAGTCTCGGTGATGATGCCAACAACGTGATCTCCTCGCAAAACTGGCAAACCGCCGACTTTATTATCTGCCATCACGCGGGCAGCTTCTTCGATAGGGGTGTCCTCGGTTACCGTAAGAATATCCTTGGTCATCACTTCTTTGACGGTAATTTTGCTCAGCAGGTAATTCATCTCCCAAACGCTAAGTGAGGTAGCCGGCGAGGGAGAGGCATTGAGCAAATCTTTGTCTGAGACAATGCCCACCATTTTCCCGTCTTTAACAACTGGAGCCCTACGAATATGTTCGCGCCGCATCATATTGAGAGCATCCACGATGGGCATGTCGGGGGAAATGGTAATAACCGGTTTTGACATACGTTCGCCGACGAGCATACAAGCCTCCTTGTTATGATAGTAAAGTGATAGATATCAGATTGATTAGATTATACCCCGGGAATCCATCTCTCCAGGCAGGAAAATTTTTACCTGATGGATGTTAGCTGGTCTGATCAGCCGGGTTTTCATCTACCGGGCGGCTGTTTTTGCTTTGCGCCTCGGCGAGAATCCGGTTGATAATATCTGCCAGCGAATGCACTCGTGGTTCGTAAATGATCGAAGTATGATGGCCGGGGATTTCATATACTTCGATGGCTTCGCCAACCACTTTGCCCCATCCCAGGGTGGGATCAGGGTAGATACCCATGGGCTGTTTGGTGGCGCGAAACAGCACCAGCCTGCCCCCGAAGCGGCGCATTTCTCTCATATGGCGGTTTCGTTTCTTTGCCGCGCCCATGTGGACAGTTTTAATTTTCTTCAACTCGCGAGGCAGTGGGTGGATGATCTGATCTACCCGCTCGCGGAACCAACGCGAAAGGCGAGTAACAAGCTTTTTACCTTTCACCCGAATATACGCCATTCGGCCTTTCCAATTTGTATAAGCCAAATTGCTCAGGTGGGTGTCAATGCGCCGCAGGTATTTGAACACGCGTCGGTGTAGACGGGATGTACTGGGCAGGCGATTGGGGTAATTCGGCCCATAGGCGTCAAACATGATGACTAACGCTATCTGTTTGCCCATGTCATGGAGTTTTTGGGCCATCTCATAGGCTACGATGCCACCAAAGGAAGAGCCTGCCAGGTAATAAGGTCCCTCTGGCTGCACGGTGAGGACTTCTTTGATATAGTGATCGACGATTTCGCCAACATTCTTCTGTGGAACCTGGATGCCATCCAATCCAACTGCCTGCAAACCATAACAGGGCTGGTCGGGGGGCAGATGCATGAGCAAATCGTGGTAGGATAGCACGTTCCCGCCCACAGGAGCAGCCAGGAAAATGGGTGGCTTGGACCCGGAGGTCTGCAAACCTACCAGAGAGGACCATTCTGGAGCCCAGTTGCCATGCTGGAGCAGTTCGGCCTGTTTTTCTATCGTGGGGGCCTGAAACAGGGTAGATAGGGGCAGCTTTTTATGGAGCGTTTTTTCGATCTGCGTAAAGAGCTGGGCTGCGCTTAACGAACTGCCACCTAACTCAAAATAATCTTCTCTGATGCCGATCGGGTGTTTTTTCAGCACTTTTTCCCAGATACTCACCAACTGCTTCTCAAGATCGTTCCTGGGGGCGATATATTCGCTCTCTTTTGCCTGACCCAGTTCTTCGGGCGCTGGCAAGGACTGGTGGTTTACTTTTCCGGTGGAGGTCAAGGGCAAGGAATCCATGAAAACCATCAGTGAAGGAACCATATAGTCAGGGAGTACTCTGGCTACAAAACCGATCAGCTCTTTCTTGGTCGGCGCAGGCCTGCTCTGGGTGACTACATAGGCCACCAGTTGATTCTCATCTGGCGAGAGTTGGCTGGGGCGGGCGATCACGGCGACATCCCGGATACCAGGGTGCTGTTCCAGCACGGCCTCGATTTCAGCCGTATCAACTCGATAGCCGCGGATCTTAATTTGTGAATCCTTCCGGCCCAGGTGTTCCAAAACGCTGTCCGGCCTTCTCTGGCCCAAATCACCGGTGCGGAAAATGCGGTAGCGGCTGTCGCCCGGGTCGGTATAGATTTTCTGATTAGTCAGAGCCTGGTCCGCCCAATAGCCGGGGAAAAGATACTGGCTTCTGACCAGGATCTCACCCACCTGGTTCTCGCCCACTGGCTTTCCAGCTTCATCAACTACCAGAATGACTTTGTCGCCTGTGGGGAAACCTGCAGGAACATTGTGACCTGCCAGGCGGGCCTGGTGGTCAACAATGTAACGGGCGACCACGCCGGTTTCAGTCATGCCGAGGGTGTTTGCCAGTACGCAGGTCCTGGTAAAATGCTGGCGAAACAGGCGTACGTCCTGATTGCGGACCGCTTCGCCGCCCAGGATAATCAGACGCACACTGGATAGTTTTTCGCCCATGGGTACCAGATCAAACATGTGGCGAAATGTCGAAGGAGTGGAGAGCAGGACGGTGATACCCTGCTGGTTGATCCAGGCAGGCAGAGAAGATAGCCCCAGGGAACGGATATCGTACATGCACAGGGCGCCGCCGTTCAACAGGGCGCTGTAGATTGAGAAACGTGATGCCTCGAAACCCAGAGTAATAAAGAGCGCAAACCGGTCGCTGGGCGAAATGTGAAAATCGCTGCAGAGAGCAAAGGTGTTGTGCAGCGCGTCCCGGTGAGTGTGCATCACCCCTTTCGGCTGACCGGTTGAGCCTGAGGTATACAGGATATAAGCCAGATCTTCGGGGGATATTTCCAGCGCCGGGTTATCTGAGCGAGCATTTACGGGCAGGTGCTGTAGATTTACCACCTCAATGTCCTGGTGCTGTTCCAGCAGCCTGTTCACCAGGCCCAGATTTTGATCGTTCGTAATTACCAGCGGAGTACGGGTATTCTCCAGTATGTGGGCGATGCGGGCTGGCGGATAAGCCGGATCAACAGGCACATAGGCCTTCCCCGCCTTCAATATTCCCACCAGGGCAAGGATAGCTGCTGAGTCGTGTTCCAGGATAAATACGATCGGCTCAGAACCTTGGCCGCGCTGGTTCAGGATGGTATGGGCCAGACGATTAGCCGTCTCATTCAACTTTTGGTAAGTGAAGGTTTCAGTCAGGGAGTGCACCGCCATAGCAGCTGGAAACTGGCGCGCCATCTGTTCAAAACGATGGACAAAGGAGCTTTGCAGGACTTCTTTGGGGAATGGAATGAAGTCTTTGGGTTTTTGAATAGCGGGTTCGGTGAATGGTTTTGCCATGATTAATACTGTTTGTCAGTTTGCAGATCGTACCAGGGGGCCAACCGGTGCGAAAGGTGCTGTAAGATCTGGTTGATGCCAAACCCGAGCAGGCCAATAATGATCAGGCTGGCGTACAGTTCTTCTGTGCGCAGAGTCTGCCAGGAGAACCAGACCATCACGCCCAGACCTTCTTTGGCAGCCGATAGCTCAACCGCGATCCCGATCACCATGGCGATATTAATCGCCAGCCGGGCGCCGGTGAGAACCAGGGGCAGGCTGCCCGGTAAGATCACCCTGGTAAAAATTTTCCATGGATTGGCGCCATAGTTCTTGGTCACTTCGAAATACACTGGATTGATCTGGCGCACCCCCGCCATGCTGTTGATCAGCACCGGGAAGAAGGCAGAGATAGCAATCGCCACGATTTTAGATGCCTCGCCGATGCCGAAGATGATCATGATCAGTGGAAAGATGGCAATTTTGGGGATGGGATGCAGGGCGGCAATGATTGGATCGGCAATGGCGCGCACACGTGGCAGCCAACCCATCGTCAGTCCCAGGATCAGCCCTGGAACACTACCGATAATAAAGCCTATCACTAATCGGCTGAGGGTAGCTGCGGTCGCCTCGAAAATTTTCCCGCTGACGGTCAATTCAAAAAGGGTGCTAAAGATGGTGCTGGGAGCGGGGAAGAATAGAATCGAAACTTTCCCCGCGCGCGCCGCCACCTCCCAGATTGCCAGTCCGACCAGGACAAACAGGGTGGAAATCCAGGGCTCGAACCGCAGCCAGACCTGATCAAATTTGATTTTCAAACCAGGATACGCAGCTCTTTCCGTACTTCGTCTTCCAACATTTTCCAGATTTGCCATCTAATCTCCGCAACATCTGGGTGATCCCTGTTTGCCAGGTGGCGTGGACGCTCCAGGGGTATCGGAATATCCATACGGATATGTCCAGGCCTCCCGCTCATCACCAGGACGCGATCGCCCAATAAAATGGCTTCTTCAATATCATGCGTAACGTAGATAACCGTCTTGCGGTGCTCTTTCCAGATGCGCAGCAGTTCTTCCTGCATCACGAGCCTGGTTTGAGAATCCAACGCTCCAAATGGCTCATCCATCAACAGGATTTGAGGATTTGCCAGGAAGGCGCGCAGGATGGCCACGCGCTGCCGCATGCCACCTGACAGCTCATGCGGGTAACTGTGAATAAAATTAGCTAAGCCTACTTTGGATAGAAAATTTTCCGCCTGGGAACGACGTTCCTCCCGGCCAACTCCTTGCATTTCCAGACCAAAAGCAACATTATCCAAGACGGTCATCCATGGGAAGAGACCCTGATCCTGAAAGACCATGGCAGTGCGGGGTTGACTGTTAATGGGGGCGTGATTGTAGAAGATTTGCCCGGTGGAAGGTCTGAGTAAACCGGCGATGATTTTCAACAGCGTGGTCTTCCCGCAGCCGCTGGGACCAACGATGCACACGAATTCCTCTTCGCCAACCAGGAAGTCAACCGCCTGTAAGGCGGTGACTTCCCCTTGGCGCGATGAATATTTCTTGCTAAGTTGAATGCACTGAAAACCCATAAAGGTGACCTGGGCTGAGAAAATAAATTACTTCAGAGCCTGGTTGGCAGCCTCCAGAAATCCCAGATCCAGCAGTTGATCTTCAGGAACAATGCTGACGAGGTAACCCTTGTCAAGCGCCCATTGTTGGAAATCATCCATTCCATCCAGGTTTACTGATCCGTCGGCCCGCATGGACATCCAGCAGGATTGCTTGACTTCTTCTACTTTGAGTTGAGTGTACTTGGCAATGATTTCAACATTGCGATCCGTCTTGCCTTCGTGATACTGCTTGACAGCCTTGAGGTAAGCGATCAGGAAGCGGACGCCAGCGTCGCGGTTTTTCTCCAGCAGGTTAGGCCCGTACATGATGATTGAAAACTGCAGATTGGGCATTAATTTCTGCCAGGGGTTCCAGACGACGCCGGAGCCTGCGTTGACCATGCGGATGGTCCAGGGGTCAGATGTAGCGGCAATATCCACTGAGCCTGATCCCATGCCTTCCAGGCGGGCAGGCAGCGGGATATCCAGGACTTCGACATCTTTACTGGACAGGCCGACCCCTTTCAAGAGAACATCTAAGGCATATTCAGCCGTGCTGGTGGGGGTCAGGGCGATCTTCATGCCAGCCAGGTTCTTCAGATCGTCAAGCTTGCCGCTTTCCAGCAGGTCTTTGCGAGCGACGAAGGTGGAAGCATCGCAGCCGTTGGTATCCAGGTAGCCTTTATCGGATACATATTTGATCTGACCGCCTTTGGCGATGGCGTTCAATGTGCTCACATCGAAGAAACCAGCCGCTACGTCAATCTGGCCTTGAGCCAGCCCAGCCATGGCTTCGGAGGTTTTGTCAATCTTGACAAACTCAACTTCCAGCCCTTGCTCGGCGAACAGACCTTCCTCCTGAGCGATAAAAAATGGGGCATAAGACACAAATGGAAGGGTCGATACTTTAAGTTTGATAACCTCTATCCCGGTAGGTTCCAGAGGCGCGGTGGGTTGGGGGGCAGTGGTGGCGGTCGGCTGTGGCGAAGCAGCCGGTGCGCAGGCAGATAAAAGCATGCTGAGGGATAAAATTGCCAGCACAAGATAAATTTGGGTTTTGAACATCAGGAATTCCTTTCCTCCGAACGAATAAAAACCCATAGTGGGCTTTGTAAAACCTTATAATTTTATCACAGGCCTGGCAACTCCGTGATTCTACTGCGCTATTCTCAAGATGGGCTGCGGGTTGGCCATATCTCCAGTAATGGGGGGGATGGGGAGTGGGTCGTAGGTGGCGCCAGATCCAATCGTGCCATACGGGATGTAATAAAGCGAAACCGGGCTGGCTGGACCATCGGTCCAGTTCTGGTAAGAGATCAACAGATGGGTGCCATCCGGGCTCCAGTATGGATCGCGGTAGCAGCAAGAGTTCTTGACCGGATTCACTTTGCTTTGCGCTTTGTGAAGATCCATATTGTAAATATACAGATCGCCGTACCCGTTTGTGCGCATCACCGTGTGCATTGCAAACAGCACCAGTCCATCCCAGGCAAAGCTGGGGATCATGGGCGCTTTTTCATACTCCGCCGGGCGGAAGCGCGGCGGCGGGAAATTATCCACGGCGCGCGGGTTGGCTGTGCATTGGGTGATGGGAATCACCTGGACGATATCCGCCGAGCCAATGTCGGAGGCAACCCCAAAGATGACCATCGCCAGGAACTGCCCATCCTTTGACCAGTGAGCGTATTTAACGAAGTTTTTCAGATAGGGTGCAAAATCCTTGCACTCAGCCAGATCGGTCAGGTCGGAGCGCACCTTTACCTCCGACAGGAGCTGCAGATCATAAGGCACCAGGTAGAGCTGGTTGTCCAGGCTGATGGCAACAGTAGAACCATCGGGGGAGATTTCAAAGGATTTGAGATAGTCAACGTAGTTGAAGCAGGTGATGATGTCGATGCGCGTATCGGAAAGCCGGACGGACTGCACACACTTCCCGGAGATATAGTAAACCGCCTGACCATCCGGCGCCCACTGCAGCCCGCTCTTGATCGTGCCATCCTCGGTCAGCTGCGCCAGCTCACTGCCATCCAGGTTGGCGATCCAAATATCGTTCTTGTCCAACCAGGCGATCTTATCTGCCCCACCGATGATTGGAGCGGTCGGTACAGGGGTAGCTGTTTCGGTTGGCGTGGCTGGGATCTCCGTTGGCGGCTCGGTCGGCGCTTCGGTGGCAGTGACAACTGCCGGCAGGTTCTCCACAGCCGTGGGAGCGGTAGTGCTTGTAGGGGGTGTGTCGGTAGCCGGTACAGCCGTGGGGCTGGGCTGTGTCGTCGCCGTGGCTGGGGCTAACATGGCCAGGGGGCCTTTCCCTTGCGTGCCAAAGAATGCCAGCCCTCCCACCACTGCCAGGAAAAGCGCCGCGAAGATCACGATGGGGATAATGGGCGATGATTTCTTCGCCTGGGGCGGTTCGGCAATTTCAGGCCCAGCCGGGACAGCCCCTGGTCTTGGGCGTGAGAGAACAGTTTGAGCGGCAGAGGCTGGTTGGGTACCTGCCCCGGATGGGATGACGGCGGGGGCGCCCTTAGCGATTACTGTATCCGTAGTAGAGAAGAGCGATGGTAACGGCTCGCCGCGGGCGATGCTATCCAGCGCCAGGGATAATTCGCCTGCCGTGGCAAAGCGGTCTGCCGGGCTTTTTGCCATCGCTTTGAGGATCAGCGCCTCGCAGTGAGTGGGCAGGTCTGGCTTGAAATCCAGAATGCTGGGGACCGGCTGCAAGACATGCATCATCATGACTTTGGCCGGCGTATCCCCCTGGTAGGGCATGACCCCGGTAAGCATTTGGAAGACGAGCACTCCCAGGGCATAGATGTCGCTGCGCCCATCCAGATCTTTTTCGCCCTGTACCTGTTCAGGGCTCATGTAGGAAGGCGTTCCCAGGATAGATGTGCCTGTTAGCGTGGGGCCAGCTTCTTCGGCCATGCGGGCTATGCCAAAATCAGATAGGAAGGCATTCCCATATTGGTCGAAAAGAACGTTGCCGGGTTTGAGATCGCGGTGGACGATGTTCCGGGCGTGGGCGGCATCCAGGGATTGGGCAATACGGTTGACGATTTTGGCGGTTTCTGCCAGTGATAGCGTTCTGCTTTCAATGCGTTCGGTTAAATCTCCGCCCGACATATAGCGCATAACAATATAGGGTTGTCCCTCTTCTTCGCCGAAATCGTATACAGGCACAATTGCGGGGTGTTCCAGACGGGCGATCATTTTAGCTTCGCGTTCGAAGCGCGTCCGGAACTGCGGGTCATGCAGAAAGACCTGCGGTAAGACTTTGAGCGCCACATCACGCTCAAAGCTCGGATCGTAGGCATGGAAGACTGTTGCCATGCCCCCGCGGGCGATTTCGGATTTTATTTCGTATCGGCCAAACTTTTCTGTTATCATATGAAGAATATCCCATGCACAGAGAGTGCGATCTCCGGATTATTTTCTACAGAACATGTCCCAATTGTATAACATGATCGAGGTTTTAGGCAAGTCTGTTAGGAAAACAATCATGAAACAAAAATTCTTTATCGATACCAACAAAGGTGTCACAGCCATAATTATCTTGATCATGATGGCTGTTTTCAATCAATGGAACAATTCGACAGCCTGGATCTACCTGGCTCTGCATGGCACTTATGGCATCCTGTGGGTATTGAAGAGCAATATTTTCCCTGACCAGTCCTGGGAGCAAAAAGTCAGCCTGGGCTTTGGGGTGGTCAGCTGGTTGGCATTATGTTTATACTGGACAGCTCCCTGGATCATCACCTCGCAGGCAGTGCAGGCTCCCGCATGGCTTCAGGCGTTTTGTATTTCCTTATTTGCTTTGGGTCTCTTCCTCCATTTCGCCTCAGACATGCAGAAACATGCCTCGCTTAAACTCAACCCAGGGGTTCTGATCACCGATGGGTTATTTAGCCGCTTGCGCAACCCCAACTATTTCGGTGAGCTGCTGATCTACTTGAGCTTCAGCCTGCTGGCTAGGCATTGGCTGCCAGTTGCCATCTTACTGGTCTGGGTGCTGTTCTACTGGCTGCCGCGCATGCGCCAGAAAGATCAGGTGCTGTCGGGATTGATAGGCTTTGCAGATTACAAAGCTCGCAGTAAGCTGTTTATCCCTTTTCTGTTTTAACCTGTGCCGAACTGGCGGTCGCCCGCGTCGCCCAGGCCGGGGAGGATGTATCCTTTTTCATTGAGTCTTTCGTCAATGGCAGCCAGGTGGATGGGCACTTCGGGGTGATTTTTCTGCACCAGCTCGATGCCTTCTGGAGCGCCGATCAGGCCCACGAACTTGATCTTGGATACACCCCATCGCTTCAAGATATCGATGGTAGCCACTGCCGATCCGCCGGTAGCCAGCATCGGGTCTAGCACCAGGCAAACTGTGACGGTGGGTTCGATGGGCAGTTTGTTGTAGTATTGGACTGGTTTGAGGGTCCGTTCATCGCGGAACAGGCCGATATGCCAGACTTCGGCGGAAGGCATCAGATTCCAAACGCCTTCTACCATGCCTAAGCCTGCCCGCAAGATGGGAACCAGCCCAATCTTTTCCATCAGTTCCGAGCCATTGAATATCGCCAGCGGAGTTTCCACCTGGCGAGGCTGGAGCAAAAGATCAGCGGTCGCTTCATAAGCCAGCAAGGCAGAAATCTCCCGTACGAGTTCGCGGAATTTTTTGGGGTCGGTGCCTTTATCGCGTAATCTGGTGAGTTTATGTGCAATCAGGGGATGGGAGGAAGGGAACAGATTTTCCATACAGTTGCTCCTAGATTGAGGATACGTTTATTATAGCTGGAAACCGGGTTATAATCACCCCCATGAGTGAAACAACTGAAAGATTGGTGAACCCCCGGCCCCAGGCAGATGACCGGCTGGACCCGGCCCTGCGCCCCAAGAGCCTTGCCGATTTGATTGGACAGGATCGAGTGCGCGAGAACCTGGAGATCTTAATTGCGGCTGCCCGACAGCGCGGCGAGCCTTTAGATCATGTGCTGTTCTATGGCCCGCCTGGCCTGGGAAAAACAACTCTGGCGCATATCTTAGCCAACGAGATGGGGGTGAATATCAAAATTACCTCCGGCCCTGCTATCGAACATCCCGGAGACCTGGCTGCTATTTTAACCAACCTGCGCGCAGGAGATATTCTCTTTGTGGATGAAATCCACCGCCTCGGGCGTTCAATTGAAGAAGTGCTGTATCCGGCGATGGAAGACTTTGCTCTGGATATTATCATCGGGAAGGGGCCTTCGGCGCGCTCGATCCGCCTGAAACTGCCGCGCTTTTCGGTGATCGGTGCAACGACGCGCCTGGCCCTGCTGACCGCGCCCTTGCGGGCGCGTTTTGGGGCGGTTTACCGGCTGGATTTCTATGATATCCCTGCCATGTGCAAGATTGTCAGCCGGGCAGCCAGCGTGTTGGGTGTAGATGCTGATCCCGAAGGCGTGGATGAAATCGCCCGGCGCGGCCGCGGCACCCCGCGGGTAGCGCTGAGAATGCTGCGGCGCGTGCGCGACTTCGCAGAAGTGCGCGCCCAGGGGATCATCACCCGGTCAATCTCACATGATGCACTGGATCTCATGGATGTGGATGCCCTGGGATTGGACGACCTGGATCGCCGGGTCCTGCTGACCGTGATCGAAAAATATCGTGGTGGGCCGGTTGGTCTCAGCACGATCGCCGCCTCGATCAGCGAGGAGCCAGACACCATCATGGATGTGGTCGAGCCATATTTGCTTCAGCTTGGTTTTTTGGAGCGTACGCCTCAAGGGCGCGTAGCTACCCGGCAGGCCTATGAACATCTGAACCTGACCTACGCGAAAGAAGACCAGCCAAAATTACTGTGAGTTGAATTTTGATCTGTGACAATCTTTGACAGGCAGAAAGATATGATTGCAGTAGCCCGGTTCCTGGTGCTGGCAGGGGCTGTTTTGATGATTGCAGGCGGCCTGATTTATCTGGCGGCGCGATTTGGTGTCATCCCAGGCCGGCTCCCGGGTGATATCCGCTTTGAACGGGGGAACTTTACCTGTGTGTTGGCCTTAGGCACATCGATCCTGATCTCGGTGATCCTGACGGTGCTCTTGAACCTGATCTCTCGCTGGTTGAATAAGTGAAAACATCGGATTTTGATTATCATCTCCCGCCGGAGTATATCGCTCAAACGCCGGTAGAGCCGCGCGACGCCTCCCGGCTGCTGATTTTGGATCGCCAAAGCGGGGATATCCAACATGCTCAATTCAATGAAATCGGCAATTATCTTCGTCCTGGAGATTTATTTGTCGTCAACGAAACTCGCGTTATTGCTGCCCGGCTGTTCGCATCTAAGGAGTCAACGGGAGGAAAGGTAGAAATCCTGCTGCTGCACAGTGTAGATGAGCAGACCTGGGAAGCTCTGGTGGGCGGCAAAGGCCTCACCCCGGGCAAACATCTGTACGTCTCGGAGGGCTTGAGCGCAGAAATTCTGGCTGTGCTGGGAGGGGCGCGGCGCCTGGTGCGTTTTTCCAAACCCCTGGACGCTGAGCTGGATCGCATTGGGCATGTCCCATTGCCACCCTACATTCACAGGCCCATTCAGGACCCTGAACGCTACCAGACTGTTTATGCTCGCCTGCCGGGATCAGCGGCAGCCCCCACGGCTGGCTTGCATTTCACCCCTCACCTGATGGAGAGCCTGGAGAAGCAGGGTTTCCAATTTGTCACGATCACATTACATGTTGGGCTGGATACCTTCGCCCCGGTTACCGAAGATGATCCCCGGCAGCACCAAATCCATACGGAATGGTGCCAGGTCCCGCTGGAAGCAGCCAGGGCAGTGAACCAGGCGCGGGCAGAGGGCAGGCGCATCGTGGCGGTTGGCACTACCAGCGTACGCAGCCTGGAAAGCGCGGCGCGTCATGCTGCGGGAAGCCAGACAGTCGCCCCTTATGAAGGTTCCACGGATTTATTCATCCTGCCAGGTTTTCGATTTCAGTCGGTAGACGCCCTGGTGACCAATTTTCATCTGCCCCGGTCAACCTTGCTGATGCTGGTGAGCGCCTACGCGGGGCGCGAGCGTATTCTGGCTGCTTATCAGACGGCTATTGCCCAAGGCTATCGCTTTTACTCCTTTGGCGATGCCATGCTGATCTTATAAATCCCACCCAATCCTGCCTGACCGCTGATCTTGAGATATTTAACGCGCGTTAGAAAGAAACATCACACTTTCTTTGCGTAAAACCGCGTAAGGTATCTTCATCGCCCCCGTAGCTGGGGAGCCCGGTTGGGTGATTGAAATATCATACATGCCGATGAAAGCCTCTTTTGCCGCGTCCAGGAAACGTTCCAGGTTCGTGTGGGTGGACATGCGCAGGTAGCCATCGAACCGGAATGCTCCCACCAGCGCAATAGTGGGGTGCATTTTGCGCATTGGCTCGTTCGCATCATAATCCAGCGGCTCCTGAGCAGGAGGTTTGATATGAAAGGCTATGATCTGCGAGGAAGGCAGGTGAAGCTCTGAGAACTGCTCTGGTTTGGAGAGGCTGCCTTCACTAAACCTGACCACTCGCACACCATAGATCAAGATATAGCTGGGGATGGCAGAGGTCCGCAGCCATATGCTGACCCGGATGGCATCTTTGGTGACAACATCTCCCAAAACCAGCATATTTTGGGTATAAGCCATTATGGGGGTAGTTTTTTCCCCTTCTTCAAGAGCATATGGCGCTGCGCCTGGGTTTGCTGACATGCCGATCTGCACTCCTTACTCGGTATTTCCTTACCGGGCTTTCGCCTGGATGTACGATAGTAGCATTATAATCTGCTGAATACTTTTTATCCTTACAGCTATGAAAACACCCCCTGCACGTAGAAATGTCAGGGGAAGGCGTTATAATGGTAGGGCTTACGCAGTTAGTGGATGGATGGGGGTATTAGGGCGGCTTTACCCGCCCCAATACCCCGAATTTCCCCTTGACGGAGTTTCATATGCGCGCTGTCGACATCATTGTTAAGAAAAGGGATAAAGAGGAGCTGACCCGCCAGGAGATTGAGTTCTTCATCCAGGGATTCACACGCGGGGATATCGCGGATTACCAGGCTTCTGCTTGGGCTATGGCAGTGGTGCTTAACAGCATGACCTTGCGAGAGATCACCGATCTGACCCTGGCGATGGCTTTTTCGGGGGATGTATTGGATCTGTCTCAGGTTGTGCCCATTGCAGTTGATAAGCATTCCACCGGTGGGGTAGGCGATAAAACAACCCTGGTCGTGGAGCCGACCGTAGCGGCTTGTGGGCTGCCGGTAGCCAAGATGTCTGGGCGCGGCCTGGGGTTCAGCGGGGGCACCCTGGACAAAATGGAATCGATCCCGGGCTATCGGGTGAACCTGACCACAGATGAATTCCTGGATCAGCTCCGCCGCATTGGTTTGGTGCTGACAGGGCAGACGGCGAACCTGGCTCCAGCTGATGGCAAGTTATATTCGCTGCGCGATGTCACTGGCACGGTGCAGTCGATCCCGCTGATCGCTTCTTCGGTGATGAGCAAGAAAATCGCCGCTGGGGCGCAGGCGATTGTGCTGGATGTCAAGGTGGGCTGCGGCGCTTTCATGACCAGCCTGGAGGCGGGGCGGGTGCTGGCTGAAACGATGGCCTGGATTGCCAAATTATCTGAACGAAAAGCTGTGGCGCTGCTTTCAGATATGAATCAGCCGCTTGGTAACGCCGTTGGAAACTCCCTGGAAGTACGTGAAGCCATCCAAACTCTGCATGGACACGGGCCAGTGGATTTTCAGGAGCACTGCCTGGTCTTAGCCGGGCATATGCTGGCGTTGGGGGGATTGGCTCCGGATGAAGACGCCGGGCGCGGCATGGCAGAACAGGCCCTGCTGCAGGGGAAAGCCTGGCAGCGTTTCCGAGAGCTGGTGCAAGCGCAGGGAGGCGACCTCCGCTATCTGGATGAGCCGGAGAATTTCCCGCGAGCTGCTTTCATTGAAACAGTCGCTGCGCCTCGTTCGGGCTACCTGCAGGGGATTCACGCCCGCATCGTCGGAGAGACAGCTGTGCTGTTAGGAGCCGGACGAGCGAAAAAAGGGGACCCAATTGACCATGCGGTGGGGATTATGATACACCATAAGGTCGGGGATCATCTGCGTGAAGGTCAGCCCTTGTTCACGATCCACGCTAACCAGCCAGAAACGTTGGCGCAGGCGCGCCAGGCGCTCCTGGAAGCGCACACCTGGAGCGATGAGCCGGTCGAACCCTTGCCTCTTTTCTATGGACTGGTCAAGTGGTCGGATGATCTGCAGCCCGGCAGCCCGCCGACCGAGTTGAAGCAATAAATCTCCTCCACTCATCCTTCTCCTGCCTGCTCAGCTCACCTGCCTCAGTAGTATTTCTGGTTGGTGCGCATAGAACGAGGCAGGGATTTCTCCGCTGGTTAAATCAAGTAAGGTTTTATTGAGCATCCGGTTGACCGGGGTGGGTACTCCACAGGTATCGCCAAACCTGGCAACTGCGCCATTCAGATAATCCACCTCAGATTGTCCGCGCCCGCTGTGCAGGTCGATATGGAAGGAAGGCATTTTCTCTCCACGCCCGCGTCCAACCGCTCGGATCAGCAGGGGGCGTGAGATTGCCAGGGGCAGCGACCGGACACTGAAAGCCAGCATGCGCACTGGCGTGGCTGGCAGATCCACAGGCTGGATACTCAGGGCTTGCATCACTTTCAATGCTTCACGCAGCTGAAAAATTTCCAGGCGAAACAGCCCCGGATGGGCAAAAATTTGGGCCGGCGTCATATCCAGGATGGCCGAAGTGGCGTTTGCAAGCAGGTTGGTGAGCATCTTTGACCATTTCATATCCGCAGCGCGCGGGTACAGGCGAGTTTGCAGCCCTGCCTGGGTCATAGCCTCCACCAGGCGGGTCGAAAGTGGATGCCCAGCCGCGATGCCAACGCCGCGCCGGCGCTCCAGCGTAATGTCGCCAGCATCGCGGCGAGCGATGGCGCTGGTTATCGTTCCGGCAATCACTCTATCTGCTCCTAGCAGGCTGGACAGCAAAGCTTCGTTTTCCACGCCATTTTGCAGGCATAAGACGGGCGGCATTTGGGCAAGAAATGGCTTGATCAGTTCCAATGTGGGCCGGGTATCAAAGGATTTTAACGCGAAAATCGAGATATCGAATGGGCCCAGGGTTAACGCTTCCTCAATAGAACCGACAACCTGTGGCGCAGGGATAACATGAGTCTGGCCCACCAGCTCCAGTCGCAGTCCGCGTTGGCGCAGATCCTGGGCAACGGCAGGCCTTTCCAGGAACACAACCTGCTGCCCTTGAAGAGCCAGGCTTCCGCAGATATAGGTTCCCACCGCGCCTGCGCCGAAGCTGAGGATGCGCATAGGCTTCTCGGTCATGAGGCGAATTTAAGCGGCAGATCCCGCCGGAAGAGATCTTCCAGCGTTTCGCGGCGCTGCAGCACAGATATTTTTGCCTCATGCAGCCACAGAACTGCCGGTTTGCGGGCGCCGTTGTAATTGCTCCCCATGCTCAGCTGATATGCGCCGCTCACCGGGACAGCCACCAGTTCTCCAGGAGATATTTCCGGCATGGGGAGTTCTTGTATGAGAATATCTCCGCTTTCGCAGAATGGCCCCGCCAACCAGGCCAGGCCGATTGCTGGGCGTTCCAGCCCTTCAACGGGCAGCGCCGTATAGCGCGCTCCGTATAGCGCCGGGCGAGGGTTATCTGCCAGCCCGCCATCCAGGAGCAGCCAGCGCCTGTGCGGGGTGGTCTTGACCGAGTCGACCCGGTAGACAGCCACGCCAGCCTGGGCGGCCAGACTTCGCCCGGGCTCTAACTGCAGATGCGGCAGAGGCAGGCCGCGTTCCTGGCAGCCAGCAGCCAGGCGTTGGGCGACAAAATGGACATAGCTCTCCAGGCTCGGGTGAGGCAAATCGTCCTCGTGATACGGCACACCCCAGCCCCCTCCAGGGCACAGGGTGCGGGGCATCCAGCCGGTTGAACTGTGTGCTTCGATGATGACATCCAGAGCGGTATCCAAAGCCGGACCGATTGGATCAGGATCGTGAAAGTGCGAGCCCTGGTGGAAATGCAGTCCAACCAGGGGCAGGCCCTCTCTCTGGCAGAGCTGCACTGCCTGCACCACTTCGGCTGGGCTGAGACCAAATTTGCTGTCATCCTGGCCGGTTTGAGTGAAAGCGTGCGTTTTTACTGCCAGCCCAGGGCGAAAACGCAGCCAGATTTCAGGCAGGGGATGCGTGACGTCCCGGGCCAGATCGGCTAACCGCTGCAGCTCAACTAAATTATCCACCACCAGCGTGCCAGCCTGGGCAAGCCCGGCTTGCAGATCAGCCTGGCTTTTATTGACTCCATGCATCAGGATATTCTGGCGGGGAATACCAGCAGCTGCAGCGATACCCAGTTCTCCGATCCCGGTGCAGTCCAGCCACAAGCCCTGCTGCTGGGTCCACTGGGCCATGCCCAGACAGAGAAAAGCCTTGCCGGCATAGGTCAGCCCAGAAGGACCGGGGTAGCTGTCTGCCAATGCCTGCCGGTAGCGCTGCACGGCATCGTCGAGGGTGGATTGATCGTAGATATACAGGGGCGTGCCGTACTGCTTGGCCAGCTCAATCAGGCTGGTACCAGCGATAGACAGGAAGCTCTGCCCTCCTCGGGATTCCAGTCGGGTGGAGCGGGGGAAGAGCTCCAGGCGTTTTGCCAGTGGGAATTCAGCAGTCATACCCAGTTGCGGGCTCCTTGTAAGAATATTTTCCCAGTCAGGGCTTTTTTACCGGGCAGCTGCAGTTCATCCAACACCAGCAAACCATCGCTGGCAGCGATGGCGGGCAGCCCCTTAAATATTACATGCACGCCTGGCGGGGGAGCGCTCTCCAGTTGGACGGCATGCGCCCGGTGGATTTTCAGGGTCTGGCCCTGCCAGGTGGTAAAGGCGCCAGGCCAGGGGTTGAAGGCGCGCACCTGGCGGGCCAATTCAACCGAAGGGCGGGTAAAGTCCAATTCGCCATGCTCTTTTTTGAGCATTGGTGCATAAGTGGCAAAGCAATCATCCTGCACCATCGGGCGGATGTCCCCGTTCAAATAACCTGGCAGAGTCTCGATGAGCAGTTCTGCGCCCAGTTGAGCCAGCCGTTCGCTCAGTGAAGAGGCGGTATCTGCATCCAGGATGGGCTCAGCGCGCTGGCTCAGGGTGGGCCCGGTATCAACGCCCGGATCCATGCACATGATGGTAATCCCCGTTTCAGCATCGCCGTGCAGGAGCGCTGCCTGGATCGGGGCGGCGCCGCGCCAACGGGGCAGCAGAGATGCATGTACATTGATACAGCCATACTGCGGCAGATCCAACACTTCGGAGCGTAGAATCTGGCCGAAAGCTGCCACTACGATCAGGTCTGGCGCCCAGTGCCGCAGCTGCTCCATCGCTTCCGGTTGGCGCAGCCGCGCTGGTTGGATCACCGGAAGGCCCAACTCCAGGGCCAGGAGCTTGACTGGCGGTGGTGTCAGCGCCCGGCCGCGGCCCGACGCCCGGTCGGGCTGGGTAATCACCCCGGCGACAGGATAATGTCCCGCCAGGGCTTTCAGGGTCGGCACAGCAAAATCAGGAGAACCCATGAAGATGATTTTCGGTTTCATGAGCGGAATTCTAGCACAGATACCAAAAAACATGTATTACAATTAGCCTGTATATCCAGAAAATAGGCACATTCGCACGTGCTCGATTCGAATATCAGGTGATATACTCTAGCATCGTAGAAAATCGCACATGCTAAGGAACGTCCGTAAAGCCAATCGTTCCAACCAGCTGTTAGACCCATTGACGGGGGTGTACTCGCGGGCCTCTTTTGATTCTCGCTTGCAGGAAGAAGTCGCTCGAGCGCAGCGCTATATGTTGCCTTTCTCCCTGCTTATTGTTGATATTGACCATTTTAAGAGCATCAACGATGGCTTCGGTCATGAGATTGGCGATAAAGCTCTGGTAGAGTTCGCCAACCGCCTGCAGGAAGCCACCCGCCGAGGTGACCTGATCTTTCGCCTGGGCGGCGATGAGTTTGTGCTGCTGCTGCCCAATACCGGGAAGGATGAAGCAACCCGAGTCGCCCAACGGCTGCTGGAAGCCGTGCGCAGTAAGCCATTTGACACCGAGCCTCCGATTACATTGACCGTCAGCATTGGTGTTTCCTTCTTCCTGCATGAGGGCCCCACACCCAGTGAACTGATGCGAACCGCCGACCGGCATGCCTATCTGGCGAAACGTCTGGGGCGGGACCGGGTGGTGATCGAAGATGCTCAGGAGGGGGGTAAGCTTTCATTCGATGATTTGTCTAGGCTGATCGAACGAGACGAAGCCCAGGAACGGCTGCATCGCTATTTGGACAGCCTGAAGGTGCACCCGCGCAGTGTACTGCGGGTGACGGGCAAATCTGGGTGCGGCCAGACGCGCTTTTTAGCCGAGGTTGAAAATCTATCGCGCCTGCATGGGCTGGCTGTGCTGAAGCTGCGCGGCAGCCGGGCTTTACAGGCGCGCGTCTATGGCGCGCTGACCGAAATGCAGGGGATGGATGGGCTGCCGCACCCCTCGGCAGGTGTCGCCGCTTATTCTGCCATCCTGAGTAAAAAAGTCGTCGATGAAGGCTGGGCTGGGCTGGTGATGGTGGTGGACGATCTGAGATACGTGGATCACGCCTCGCTGGAGTTTCTGCATGATTTATACTTCTCCAACGACCTGGTTCAGCTGGCGCTGGCCTATGCCGATGATAGCGATGGCGTCAGCCTGGATTTTTTACATGAAGTTGCCCGCCCCTCGCTCATCTCCCTGACGCCCTTCAGCTTGCAGGGGGTGAGGTTGTGGCTGCGGCATTCGCTGCAGTGGGAAGCGCCCCAGGAACTGGTGGATTGGCTGTATCAAGAGACCAGCGGATGCCCATCCCGGCTCAAGAAGCTGGTGGAACTGTTAATCGAGCGAGAACTGCTCAGTAATGAGGCGGGTTTCTGGAATTTGACCCCCTTCTTTACCAGGGGTTATCACTTTGATTGGCAGCTGGTGGGCGGCGCGCCGAAAAACAACTTACCCGGCAGGCTGAGCGATTTTGTCGGCCGCGAGGCAGAACTGCGCCGGTTGAAAAGCCTGCTGCAGGAACAGCGTCTGGTCACGCTCCTGGGACCTGGCGGGCTGGGGAAGACCCGCCTCGCCATGCAGCTGGCTGCCGAATGCTTGCCAGATTATCGTGACGGAGTATTTTTTATCCCCCTGGCGCCGCTGGCCTCGACGGATCATATCCTTACCACCCTGGCTGAGGCTCTGCAGTTCTCGGTCAAACCCTCCCAGGACCTTCGCCAGGAGCTGCTGGCCTATCTCAAACCGAAGAAAATGCTCATCATCCTGGACGCCTTTGAGCACCTGCTGGAAGCCACACCTTTATTGGTGGAAATCATTGAACAGGCCTTGGGGGTGAGGCTGGTTGTTGCCTCGCGCAGGCGTCTGGAGCCCCCAGTGGGGGTGGTGATGGAGCTGGAAGCCCTGGCATACCCGGAAAGCGGGGCGGAAAGCCACCCGCAAACTTATGCGGCAGTGCAGCTTTTTCTTCACGATGCGCGCCGCGCCGCTTACCAGGGCAGTGGGCGGGAGGTGGATTGGCTGTCGGTGGGGCGCATCTGCCGGCTGGTGCGCGGCATCCCCCTTGGGTTGGAACTGGCTGCGGCGCGCGTGGATACGCTTTCTTGCCGGGAGATCGCCGACGAGATCGAGCAGAGTCTGGAATTCCTCCTGGCGGAGAGGAAAACAAATTCGGATGGTGAACCCAGCCTGTATGCCGTGCTCGATGCTTTTTGGCGCACGCTCTCGGATTACGAGCAGGATGTGCTGCGCAGGCTGTCGGTTTTCCGGGGCGGCTTTAATGCCCAGGCAGCCCAACAGGTGGCAGGCGCCTCGCAGTTCTTCCTGTACGCCCTGTCGGCGCAGTCTTACCTTCGCCGGCAAGCGATGGATCCCGTCTCGAGCGCCTCTTCTTCCAGGTATGAAACCCATTTGCTCTTACAGCAGTATGCCCTGAAGCGGCTGCAGCGATCCTTGCCAGAAGAGAGAAAGACCAGGCTGGCTCACTGCAAGTATTACATGGCCTTCCTGCAGGAGCGCGCCGATCGGCTGCACCAGGATCATCGCGCCCAGGAAGAAATCCGCCGCGAGCTGGATAATGTGCGCTCCGCCTGGCGTTTTGCAGTCGAGAATCAATTGTTGGACCTGGTTGAGCAGGGGCTGGCGGGCCTGTCCAATTTCTGCGCCTTTACCGGGCTCCTGAGAGAAGGTTTGCAGGTGCTGGAGTCGGCGTTAGAGTGCGCCCGTGACCAGCACTCCATTGACCCGACCCCGGAGAACAGCCGGGTGCTGGGCAGTCTGCTGGTTCAGCAAGGGCGCATGTATGTCCTGACGGCTGACTTCCCTGAAGCGGTCAAGGTGGCTGCAGAAGCGGAGAAGCTGACCCAGGATCGGGGCGTGACTGCGCTGGAGGCATACGCTGCGCTGGTCTTGGGGATGGCCTGGATGGGCCGCGCCGAGCACGACATTGCCCGCCAGTGTTTGCAGCGCGGCCTGACCCTGGCGCAGAGGGCTGGCGACCGCCAGATCGAGGCGGACTGCCTGCGCAACCTGGGCAACGTTGAGTTCGATGTCTCGCCCACTGAGATACCCCGCCAGTACTACCAGCAATCTTTAGATTTGTGCCGCCAGATTGGCGATCGGCGGGGCGAGGGGGCGTCGCTGAATAATTTGGGCATCATCGCCATGGACCATGATGATTACGATGAGGCCAGCCGTTTTTTTGAGGCAGATCAGCAGATCACGCGTGAATTTCGGGATATCCTGGGGGAAGCCGGCGTGCTGATGAATCTGGCGATCACCGAAACGATGAAATATCATTTTGTGATCGCCCGAGGCTATCTGGAGCGCTGTTTCGTTCTTCTGGAAGGGGCCGGGGCGCGCTTCGACACCCTGGTCGCCCTCTGGGCGCAGGCTTTTCTGGATCTGTGCCAGGGCGATCTGGAAACATCCCGGCGGCGCTACGAAGAAGTGATGCTTCTCTCCGATGAAATCGGCGATCGCGTCAGTCGGGAGCGCATCCTGATGGATGTCGGGCTGCTCAACTTCCGGCTGGGCGACTACGACCGGGTCAATGAAATCGCCGAGGAATGTGCTGCCGCCGGGCGGGAGCTGAAGCTCGATGACGTGTTGGGCTATGGGCTGACTTTGTTGGGACATGCCCAGCTGGTGCGCGGAAACATGGAAGAAGCCCGGCAGGCTTTTGAAGAATCAGTCCAGACCTGGCAGCGCGACAACCACGCCAACCTGACCATGGAGGCGCTGGCCGGGATGACCCAGCTGGAACTGCTGCGCGGCAATATCCCCCAGGCCCTGGCGCAGGCCGAGAAAATCCTGGCCTATATCCAGGCTCAACCCCTGGTGGGGCTGATGGAACCGGCCTATGTCTACCTGGTCTGCTGCCAGGCCCTGGAGCGGGCCGGGGACGCCCGCCTGGCGCAGGCGGTGGAGCTGAGCCGCGCCTGGCTGATGGAGCGGGCGGAGCTGCAGGAAAGCCCGGCGATCAAACAGATTTTCCTGGAGAATATCCCGGCTAACCGCGAGCTGCGCTACATGATCGACAGCTACCTCAGCTGAGCGCGCTGGTTTCTATTGCCCCTCGGATGAAATGAAACTATAATAGAATTGTCCCCATTTTCGGGGGAAGCGATGACCACTCCTGAAGCGCGCGCCCGCCAGAATATTGACGCCCAGCTTGCCGCTTGCGGCTGGGTGGTGCAGGATCGCGCCGCCATGAACCTGTACGCCGGGCGCGGCGTGGCGGTGCGCGAGTTCCCCCTGCAGACCGGCTATGCCGATTACCTGCTCTTCGTGGACCGCAAAGCTGCCGGGGTGCTGGAGGCCAAGGCGGAGGGGGTGCCGCTCTCGGCGGTGGCGGAGCAGGCGGGCGGGTATGCGGTGGGGCTGCCAGCCAATATCCCCCATGTGTCCCTGCCGCTGCCCTTCGTCTACGAAAGCACCGGCGTGGAGACATTCTTCCGCGACAACCGCGACCCACAGCCGCGCTCGCGGCGCGTGTTCGCCTTCCACCGCCCCGAGACCCTGGCGGAGTGGCTCTCCCAGCCTGAGACGCTGCGCTTCCGGCTGAGCGCCATGCCGGAGCGCTTCCCGCTGATCACCGAAGCCCTGTGGCCCG
This sequence comes from Anaerolineales bacterium, assembly GCA_016935755.1. Taxonomy (GTDB): domain Bacteria; phylum Chloroflexota; class Anaerolineae; order Anaerolineales; family UBA4823; genus JAFGQI01. Next base: position 1,183 of record JAFGQI010000117.1, on the reverse strand, counting down.
CCCAGGTGGAGGCCATCCGCAGCCTGGAGCGTTCCTTCGCCGCCGACCGCCCGCGCGCCCTGATCCAGATGGCGACCGGCAGCGGCAAGACCTTCACCGCGGTCAACTTCGTCTACCGGCTGATCAAGCATAGCAAGGCCCATCGGGTGCTCTTCCTGGTGGATCGCAACAACCTGGGCCGCCAGACCTTCAAGGAATTCGACCAGTTCATCACCCCGGACGACGGGCGCAAGTTCAGCGAACTATACAACCTGCAGCACCTGCAGTCCAACCTGCTGGATGACGTCAGCCGGGTGCATATCACCACCATCCAGCGGCTGTATTCGATGCTGTGCGGGGAGGAGGAGTTCGACCCGGCCAACGAAGAAGCCTCCCTGTGGGAGGCGGAACTGGCCCTGAGGGGGCAGGCTGAGATGCAGGTGCGCTACAACCCGCGTTTGCCCATCGAGTATTACGATTTCATCATCACCGACGAGTGCCACCGCTCGATCTACAACCTGTGGCGGCAGGTGCTGGAATATTTCGACGCCCATCTCATCGGCCTGACCGCCACGCCCAGCGTGCAGACCTTCGGCTTTTTTAACCAGAACCTGGTGATGGAGTACCCCCGCCAGCGCGCTGTGGCGGACGGGGTCAACGTAGACGGGGAGGTCTACCGCATCCGCACGCGCATCACCGAGCAGGGCAGCACGATCGAAAAGGGCTGGGTGGTGGGAAAGCGGGATAAGCGCACCCGCCGCCAGCGCTGGGAAATGCTCGACGAGGATTTCTCCTACGATCCAGAAGACCTGGACCGCCAGGTGACCTCGCTCAGCCAGATTCGCACCATCCTGACCGCTTACCGGGACAGCCTGGCGGAGCTTTTCCCCGGGCGGGCGGAAGTCCCCAAGACGCTGATCTTCGCCAAGGATGACAACCACGCCGAGGAGATCGTGCGCCTGGCCCGGGAGGTCTTCGGCAAGGGCGACGATTTCTGCCAGAAGATCACCTACCGCGCCGCCGGGCAGCCAGAGACGCTGATCGGCGCCTTTCGCACCTCCTACAACCCGCGCATCGCTGTCACGGTGGACATGATCGCCACCGGCACCGATATCAAGCCGCTGGAAGCGCTGGTATTCATGCGGGCGGTGCGCTCGCGGGTGCTGTTCGAGCAGATGCTGGGGCGCGGCACGCGCGTCATCTC
>JAFGQI010000116.1 GCA_016935755.1 Anaerolineales bacterium | reverse complement strand
ATCCTGCCGCTTGCCCCCATCGTCTAGGGGACCAGGACGCAGCCCTTTCAAGGCTAAAACCGGGGTTCGAATCCCCGTGGGGGCACTACCCATATCCGTAACGAGTAGGGCGCTTCTCATTTCTTGGAGATGATAAGATGCCCTACTCTTGCGGAAGATTTTTTACCCTGGTCCCTGCTCCGCTTATGCCTGATCTTGCCGACTACATGACCACGCAAGAGGCTGCCGCAAAAATGGGCTATCACCTGGAAAGTGTGCGGCGGATGTTGCGCGATCAGGAACTGCGCGGTATCAAGTGGGGCCGGGAATGGCTGGTGCTGCGAAAATCTGTCGAGGAATACCTCAAGCGTGCGGAGGGTCTGGGTAAATTTGACCCGCGGCGCGGGAATTAAAGGGCCGTTCGCGATCCACGCGGGCGGCTTTTTTGTTCAACGAAGGGCTGGAGGCGATGAACAAGATTCTGCTCGTGACTGTGACCAAAGTTGAAGCGCAGGCTGTGCTGCGCCTGTTCAAGCAGGCTACCGGCCGTGCCTGGGAGCGCCTGCACCTGGGCGATAAAACCTACTATTCCGCTGGGGAAATTGGTGGCGCCGAGGTGCTCATGACGCAGTCCGAGATGGGCACGTCTGGGCCGGGGGCTGCCCTGCTGACCGTGCACAAGGGCATTGAAGACCTGGCCCCGGCCGCGGTGATCATGGTGGGCATCGCCTTTGGCGTGAACCCCGAGAAGCAGCAATTGGGCGAGATCCTGGTTTCGCGGCAGATCCAGGCCTACGAGGCGCAAAAGGTAAAAGGTAAAAAACTGATCCCGCGCGGCGACCGGGTGGCGGCCTCCACACGCCTGCTGGACCGTTTCCGCAGCGCCGACCTGGATTGGCCAGGGGCGAAGGTGCATTTTGGGCTGGTGCTCTCGGGTGAGAAGCTGATCGCCGACGAGGCTTTCCGCGATCGCCTGCTGAAACTGGAGCCGGAGGCCATCGGCGGGGAGATGGAAGGCGCAGGCCTGTATGCCGCGGCCAGCGATGCGCGGGTGGATTGGATCCTGGTGAAGGCCATCTGCGATTGGGCGGATGGGAACAAGAACGACGGCGCCCAGTCGCAGGCCGCGGAAAACGCCGCCGGGTTTGTGCTGTATACGCTGCAGCAGGGTGGCTGGGATGCCTTCAGCGCAGCGGCGGTCCAGGGTGAGGGCGAGATCATCCAGCAGACTGCAGGCGACAACAGTATCCAGATTGGCAAGGCACGCGACGTACATATCCACCGTTAGGAGTGAACATGGCCGCAGACATCGAGCAGAACGCCGGTGACAACGTAGATCAATTTGGCGAAGTGCATGGGGATGTGCATATCTACAAGGGCGCACTGCTCTCCCCCGTCACCTCCCTGCATCAGCTCCCTGCCCCGCCCGCCGACTTCACCGGGCGCCAGGCCGAGCTGAGCGCCCTGCTGAGCGCCCGGAAACGCGGCGCCACCATCTCCGGGCTGCGCGGGCTGGGCGGCGTGGGCAAGACCGCCCTGGCGTTGGTGCTGGCACATCAACTCGCCGCCGACTACCCCGATGCCCAGCTCTTCATCGACCTGATGGGCACCACGGAACCGATGCCCGCCTCCCAGGCCATGCGCCAGGTGATCCATGCCTGGCACCCGGAAGCCCGCCTGCCCGAAGACAAGGCCGAGCTGCGCGCCCTGTACTGCTCGGTGCTCAACGGCAAGAAGGTGCTCCTGCTGCTGGACAACGCCCGTTCCAAAGAGCAGGTCGAGCCGCTGCTGCCGCCCGCAGGCTGCTATGCCCTGGTGACCTCGCGCTGGCAGTTCACCCTGCCGGGCCTGCACACCTGTGACCTGGATGCCCTCCCCCGGGAAGATGCGATCCAACTGCTGCTGGGCATCGCCCCGCGGCTGAACGAACAGGCCTCTGCCCTGGCGGAGCTGTGCGGCTGCCTGCCGCTGGCGCTGCGCGTATCGGCCAGCGCATTGGCAGAGCGGCCCAGCCTGCCGGTGGATGAGTTCCTGGCTAAACTGCAAGCCGCTCGTCTCGAACTGACCGGTGCGGAGGCGGCCATCCGCCTGTCGTACGACCTGCTTGCGGAGGAGATGCAATCCCGCCTGGCCTTCCTGGGGGTCTTCCCGGCGCCCTTTGACCGGGCCGCCGCCGCGGCGGTGTGGATGGAGCCAGAGCCCATCACTCAGGATGCGTTGGACGGGCTGGTGTCTTTCAGCCTGCTGGCGTGGGACGAGGGTGAGCAGCACTTCCGCCTGCACGATCTGGTGCGCGACTTCGCCTGGGGGCGGTTGAGCGAGGCAGAGCAGAACGCGGCGGGCTACCGGCATGCGAAATATTACCAAAGGATCTTATATAAGGCAAATCAGTTGCTCCTGAAAGGGGGAAAGGATTATCAAACTGGATTGGCTTTGTTCGATCAAGAATGGGAGCACATTTGCACTGGCCAGGAATGGTCGGCTCAGAGAATACAACAGGCCGAAGCCGCGAAGTTATGCAGTAATTACGCCTGGGCATGGCGTGTTCTCTCCTTGCGGTTACACCCCCGACATTATATTACCTGGCTGGAAGCAGCCTTGGATGCATCACGAAAGATAGGGAACGTTAATGCTGAGAGGGCACACTTGACCAACCTGGGCAGTGCCTATGCTGCCCAGGGGGAGTCCCGCCGGGCGGTTGAGTTCTACGAGCAGTACCTGGTCAACGCCCGCCAGACCGGCGATCGGCGCGGCGAAGGAGTGGCCCTGGGCAACCTGGGCAATGCCTATGCCGACCTGGGGGAGACCCGCCGGGCGGTCAATTATCACGAACAGTCTCTGATCATTGCCCGAGAAATTGGCGACCGGAATCAGGAAGGGGTCGCTTTGAGCGGTCTAGGCAGCGATTATGTGGATCTAGGGGATGCCCGCAGGGCTATTGAGTTCTACGAGCAGCACTTAATCATCGCCCGAGAGATTGGCGATCGAGGCGGCGAAGAGGGGGACCTGTGTAACCTGGGCAACGCTTATATTATCCTAGGGGAAATCCGCCGGGCAATCGAATTTTACAAGCAGGCGCTGGCAATTGCCTCCGAACTCAGTGACCGGCGAGTCAAAGGGTCGGCTCTGGGCAACCTGGGGTCTGCATACTACCAACTGGGAGAGATTCGCCGTGCAATCGAGTTCTACGAACAGCAGTTAGTGATTACTGGCGAGATTGGCGACCGGCGCGGGGAAGGCAATGCTAATTGGGGGCTGGCCAATTGCTGCAAGAAGGCCGGGCGCATCGACGAGGCGGTTGCGCATGCCCGGGAAGCCCTGTCAATCTTTGAAGCCATCGAGTCGCCCAGTGCGAAGAACATGCGTCAACTGCTGGCGAACCTGCAAAAGAGCAGCCAGGGTACCCAAACTTAACCCCAATACATTCCGGCTGATGGGTAATATAATGTATAATGACCTAGTGCATTATACATTAGGTATATTTATGTTGCAATGCCTAGTGTGTCATGCAGTGTGCTCTTGGTATTTTCCTCAGTCCCTTACCAACCCCATACCCCACCCGCCCGGCAGTGCGAACCTGACCAGAATCAAGGAACAGTGAGGGAGAAGGGGGGCAGATGTCAGAAGGGTGTCAGGAAGAATGGTCAATCCCCCCCGAGCGCTTACAGCCAGTCTTCCAGGCGTAGGTTGGACAGGGCGGCCAGGCGCTGGAAATGCGCCAGGTTATGGGTCACCAAAGGGGCATCCTCGGCCAGAGCGATGCTGGCGATCTGCAAGTCCAGGTCGCTAAGGCGCTCGCCGCGCTGCTCCAGGGCGGCTTTGAGCAGCCCAAACTGGCGCGCGGCGCGCTCATCGTAGGGCAGGATGATCAACGCCGCCAGCAGCACATCCAGGCGCGCCAGGTTATCGGCGGCGCGTTGCGATTTATGCGCCCCGTGCGCCAGCTCGCCCACACTGACCGCCGTCACGGCCAGATCTTCGTCAGGCGCAGCAAAGCCCTCCAGGTCCAGCTGGCCGCGCAGCAGCGCCACGCAGTGATCGCTGTCGAGGATCTTCATAGTTCTACCTCAGGGCGAGCAGAGGATTCGGTGCGCTCCGCGGCGATCTCCTCGGCCAGGTCAGCCAGGTCGCGCTCCTCGCGCCACAAGCCGAAGGCGGCCATGGCCGGGTGGGCCTCGCGGCGCTCCACTTTTCGCAGAAGGGACTCATTTTGACCCAGGGCCAGCGCCAGGCGGCGGGCGGCCAGCGATGCGCGCTCCAGGCGTTCCAGGTCGCCCGGGCTGATCAACACAGCCACGTCGCGCTCGCGGCGGCGGATGATGAAGCGCTCACCCGAGGCGGCGCGGCTGATCAACTCAGAAAAGCGCGCTTTGGCATCGGCCACATTGATGGTGTTCATCGAAAGACTCCTTCAAACAGGTCATAATGACCTGTTTGAATCATTATAGCACGGCTTTTGGCGGTTGTATACGATGAATATTGGCCGTTCTTACCCCGATTTTCCCACGGCCGGGATGGCAGCAGGAAACAGGTTGTCGCGGATGCGCTGCCAGTCAGATGGAGTGATATGATTTGTCACAATTCCAGGTTCTCCGCTGCGCCGGTATCGTAAGGGGCTGCTTCTTCAAACAGGCTCATCTGGGTGGCGCCTGCCTGTGGGTAAAAGATGCGTGGCACCAGGCCTTCATCGCTCAAGCCGCCCAAACCGTTGATCGCCTTCTGGATTTCCGGAACACAGTAACTTTCCATCCCCTCGCGGATCTCTTTGCCGGTGAAGCGTAAAACATGCCAGCCGCGCGCCTCGATCGCATTTTGGCGGATATTATCCCGCCTGGCGCGCGCTGGGTTGATATGCCAGGTATCGCCATCCGTCTCTACAGCAACCGGGGCCTTGGCACAGAAAAGCGCAAAATCCAGGAAATAGCATCGTTCTTCGATCGTCAGTACCCACTGGCGTTCGGCCTGGATCATCAGGCGCTTGAATTGCTGCCAGAGAATATCCTCCAAGGGGCTATCGTCAAATAAGTCGTTGAGCTGCTCGGCCCGGCTGAATTTTGCCCAGGTGGTGGGGATGAACACGAGCCGCCTGGCCCGCAGGCTGGGGATGGGCTGGTCAAGTGTTTCCAGGCCCTTGAGGGTCACCTTGTAATACATTTGGCCAGACTT
>JAFGQI010000115.1 GCA_016935755.1 Anaerolineales bacterium | reverse complement strand
CAAACGGCTTGAAATTCGATTGGTAAGGTGCTGATTTTCAACCCGACCTATAGTCGGGAAACTTAGATTTGTCTAAAGACGAGTTTATAATATGGACATATGATTTCCATCCAGCTCTCCAACCTCACCCTGGTGCTTGGCGCCCGGCGCATCTTCGAAAACCTGGGCTGGGAGGTCCAGCATGACCAGAAGCTCGGACTGGTGGGGCCGAACGGGGCGGGCAAATCCTCCCTGCTCAAGCTGATCACCGGCGAGTATTCCGCTGAGCCGGGCGGATCGGTGACCCGCGCCCGAGGGGTCACAATCGGCTACATGCCCCAGAACGTGTTCGATTCCGCCGGGGTGGGCTGGATTTCGACCCTATCGCCTGCTTACGATGATCAAGCTCCTGTTGGGCAGACGGAGTTTCAGACGCCTTTCGCAATTGCTATGGGGGGTGCGCCGCGCTACACGGAACTCCAGACCGAGCTGGAGCAGGTGGAGGCCAGCCTGGGCGACCCGGATGTATATGGGCATGAGCGCAGGCTGGGGCGCGCCCTGCACGCCCAGCAGCGCTTACTGGACGAGTACCTGGCCCTGGGCGGCGACTCTTTCCCACAGCGGGTGACAGAGATGCTCTTGGGGTTGGGCCTGGCTGCGCACGAGCACCACAAGCCTCTGGAAGCGCTCAGCGGCGGGCAGAAAAAGCTGGCGGTGCTGGCGCGCCTGCTGCTGGCTCAGCCGGATGTGCTCCTGCTGGACGAGCCAGACAATCACCTGGATTTGCCCGGCAAGGTCTACCTGGAGCGGTTGATCCGCGCGTATCCTGGCGCGGTGGTGATCATCTCGCACGACCGCTACCTGCTGGATGCGGCCGTCACCCACATCGCCGAGATTGAAGATGGGCGCATGTCCACTTTCTCAGGCAGCTACTCGGAGTACATGCTGGATAAAGAATCTCGCCTGCTGCGCCAGGAGGAGTTATTCCGCGTCCAGCAGCGCCAGGTGCGACATATGGAAGAGGCCATCAAGCGCTTCTCAATCTGGGCCAAGGTATTCGACATTGAGAAATTTGCCGCTCGGGCCAGGAATATGCAGAAGCGGCTGGATAAGATGGACAAAATCGAGCGCCCGACCCTGGAGCGCCGTCGCATGGAACTGCGCCTGGGTGGCTGGCGCGGCTCGAATAAGGTGCTGGAACTGCGCGGCGTGACGCGCTCCTTCGATGGGCGTGTCCTGTTCAGCGGCCTCGACCAGGTCATCTGGCATGGCGAGCGGGTCGGGCTGATCGGTCCGAACGGCTCGGGCAAATCGGCGCTGCTGCGCCTGGTGCTGGGGGATGAACAGCCGGACACGGGTGAAATTATCCTGGGGCCGAGCGTAAAAATCGGCTACTACGCCCAGGAGCATGAGACCCTGGATTTCAACAGCACCCTGCTGGAGGCAGTGCGCCAGCAGGCGGAGCTGAGCGAATCGCGCGCCGTGGCCTTCCTGCTGCGCTACCTGTTCACTTACCAGCAGATCACCCAGAAGATCGGCGATCTCTCCGGCGGGGAGCGCAGCCGCCTGCAGCTGGCCCTGCTGGTGCTTTCGGGGGCCAACTTCCTGCTGCTGGATGAGCCGACCAACAACCTGGATATCGCCTCGGCGGAGGTGCTGGAGCAGGCCCTGGAGGACTTCGTCGGCACGGCGCTGATCATCTCCCACGACCGCTATTTCCTGGATCGTACGGTAGATCGCCTGCTGGCTTTTGAGCAAGGCAGCCTGCAAGCCTATCCCGGCGGCTATTCCGATTACCTGGAGCACACCGGCGGCTGAGAATTTTCTGCGGTATAATGCGCGCATGAAACGGGTGGGGCTGCTCAAGTGGCTGAGCTTCCTGCTGGCGGCGGCGCTGGCGCTGCTGGGCTGCGCCTTATTCGAGCGCACCCCGCCTGCCACACCCACTGCGGCTTTGAGCACCCGCAGCCTCCCCGGCGCACCGCCCACCCTCACGCCGACGCCCACCGAAACCCTCACGCCCCTGCCCACCCGCACGCCCACCCCAACCCAAACTTTCACCCCCACCCTCACCTGGACGCCCACCGCCACTTTCACCCCTGGCCCGCCGCCGGGCGCTTGCATCCCTGCCGACGCCCCCCAGCAGACCGCTTTTGTGCAGTGGGTCAATGACGGCGACACCATCGTGGTGCTGCTGGACGGGCAGTACCTCACCGTGCAGTACCTGGGCGTCCTGGCTCCGCTGGACGAGCTGCCCGCCGCGCTGAGCACGCCGGTGACCGAGTTCAATGGCCCGGAGGCCACCGCCCGCAACGCTGCCCTGGTCAGCGGGCAGGTGGTGCGGCTGGTGCAGGATGGGGTCGATAAAGATGAATATGGCCGCCTGCTGCGCTACGTCTTCGTCGGCGATCTGTTCATCAACTACGAGCTGGTGCGCACTGGCTTGGCGCAGACCGACCCGCTGGTCTCGCAAATCGCCTGCGCGCAGACCTTGAGCGCAGCCGAAGAAAGCGCCCGCACGGAGCAGGTGGGCATGTGGCAGCAGGGGGTGCTGTCCACGCTGCATCCCACCCCGGTGATCGCCCTGTGGCTGACGCCGACCGTCACCCCGCCGAAATGGCCGGTGGAGGTGAAGCCTCCCTGGTTTCGCTCGCCAACTCCTACCCTGGCTGGGGTATGCTGGTGCGATTGGGATATGTACGACTGCTGGGATTTCAGCACCCAGGCTAGCGCCCAGGCCTGCTACAACTACTGCATGGCGGAAGGCGAGGGCGATATTCATAAGTTAGACCCTAACAGGAATCGTGTTGCATGTGAGGAACTGCCATGAGTAAGATTGTAGATGATATTTTCATAGGCGCCGAATGGATTTCTAGTGCACTCATAATCTCTGGTTATCAGGCAGATTTTTCACCTGAAAGTCTTTGGCAGATCGATTTTTTCTTTGATGACCATAGCCAGCGTGGAAAACCAGTTCGCGGCGGTCTTCTTTCGAAAGAACTTGGAAAACGGATTTTCGCGCTTGGCGCGTATATTGGAGAAGTATTACGCCAGAATATGGGTGGAGAATGGGTTGGAAATGATGACGACCCACTGGTGGAAGTCCTAATATGTTCATCCGTCTAAGAATATGAATCATCAAAATCGGTCGATTTTAATTCTTATTTTTTTCTCTATTGTTTTAGCATCCTGCCAGAGAACAACTATCTATTCACCTACTTCCTTCGATGAATGGTTACAGACTCCTATTGCAGAGTCGACGCTTTTTGCGTACAAAGGAAATACTATTGTTACAAACAAAAAGCAAGCTGTTATAGCTGCACGAGCTAGTTTATTAACGTCCAGGGTGCATCCAATAAATAATCCACGAGTTGTTTCTGTCGATTTCATCAGTTATAAGGATGCCATCATCCATATGCAAGCAACAGAAAGTGAACAGCGTGCTATAAATGAGAATGTTTGGTTGGTTAATTTTAAAGGTGATTTCAATTTCTCTCCACCTTACCCCACGCCCACTGGGGAGAATTTCTTCGGTAATGTTTTCGTTCTGCTACTAACCGATGGAAACACAGTAATTACTTGGAAAAAAACCGAACCCTAACCGTTGCCATTGCTATCCCCAAAAGAGTTGCCATAACCATGACAGGAAATTCTCACAGGACAAGCTAATTTTCAGGAGGTGTCAGATGCAAAAATATCTGTTCTATGGCTCCTATACCCCGGAGGGATATCGAGGGCTGCTTGAAGAGGGTGGTTCTGTCCGCATCGAGGTTTCCAAACGAGCGCTCCAAAGCGTAGGCGGGTCATTGGAAGCATTTTACTATTCCAATGGCGAGCAAGATTTTTATATCATCGTCAATCTGCCCGATAACGTCAGTTCGACGGCTATCACCTTAGCCGGCAATGCCAGTGGGACTTTCTGCATTCGCGCCGTTGCTCTGCTGACGCCTGAAGAGATGGACGAAGCGGTAAAGATGAAAGTAGATTTTCGCCCGCCGGGTCATAGCTGAACGGAAAGGCGAAAAAGCCGCCCGTTTGCAGTTTATAACAACCCTTATGAAAACACTTCGCTCAACCTGCCGCTTCCTGTTCCTCTTCGCCTTGCTCTTCAGCTGGTTATCTCCTCCCACTCTGACGCAGGCAGCCAGCCTGACCGTCAATACCCTGACCGACACCATCGCCGCCGATGGCCTGTGCACCCTGCGCGAAGCCATCGTCAATGCCAACCGAGATGAGGCCAAATACGCCGATTGTGCCGCCGGCAGCGGCGCGGACACCATCACCTTCGGCCTCAGCGGGACGATCCTGCTGGGATCATCTCTGCCGACCGTCGACGATCCCGATGGGCTGACCATCGATGGCGCCGGGCAGTCGGTGACCATCAGCGGCGGCGATGCTTACCGGGTCATCCATTCCAGCGACACCCTGGTGATCAACCACCTGACCATTGCGGATGGCTATGCCGCCCTCGGCTTGTCCGGCGGCGGCATCTACCACTGCTGCGATGGCACCCTGACTATCCTGAACAGCACCTTCACCGGTAATCGAGCCGTTCAGGCAGGCAGCGGCGGCGGCGTTTACAATTATTGGGGTACGCTGACTATCATCAACAGCACCTTCTTTGACAACCATGTCAACGGCGCTGGCGGCGGGGTGTTCGGCAATCATGCCGATGTGATCATCGCCAACAGCACTTTTTCCGGCAACAGCGCCCAAACCGAAGGCGGAGGGGCGATTTATAACGAAGGCGGTGATTTCTTCATCACCAACAGCACCATCTCTGGCAACAGCGCCGGCCTCTACAGCGGCGGCATCCAGAACACCTGGAACGCCACGTCTACGCTGACCAACACGGTTCTTTCCAATAATACCTTCAAAAACTGCCATGATGGCGTTTTTATCAACGGCGGCCACAACCTCGAAGATGGCGCCTCCTGCGGCTGGGGTTCCAATGACGGCTCGCTGAGCGGCTCCAATCCTCTGCTGGGCGCGCTGACCGGCTCCCCGGCTTACTTCCCGCTCCTGAATGGCAGCCCCGCCATCGATGCCGGGGACGACATCGCCTGCGCCGCGCCGCCAATCAGCAATCAATCCCAAAACGGCGTGCCCCGCCCGCAGTGGACGCACTGCGACATCGGTTCTTACGAGTATGTCGACGCCATCCCGCCGCTGGTGCAGTCCATCACCCGCCTGGACCCCAACCCCACCAGCGCCACCAGCCTGCGCTTCACGGTCACCTTTGCTGAAGCCGTGACCGGTGTGGATCTCAGCGATTTCACCCTGTCCGTCACCGGCGTGACCGGCGCATCCATCCTCAGCCTGAGCGGCGGCCCGAAGGTTTACACAGTCCTGGTCGACACAGGCAGCGGCGCTGGCACGATCCGCCTGGATGTGCTCGACGATGACACCGTCCTGGACACCTGGCTGCATCCCCTCGGCGGAGCGGGCGCGGGCAATGGCAGCTATACGGATGGCGAGGTGTATGATGTGCTTGCCTACCGGAATTTTCTTCCGCTGACGCTCAGATCTGGCGATACATCCAATAAAGTCCTTGGATGGGGATTGTTTTGGATATCTCATAGGTTCTTGACTAAAATGGCATTGATCACATTGAATGGACAATAAAATTATAATGTTTAGAAGAATTTTCTGCTTTGCATTCGAGAAATGGAAAACACCAATATTTGATAATTTGAAGAAAAAAGGTGTTTGGTCGTTATTGGCTTCAATTATCTCGTTTTTTATAATATCCAAGCTGATTGGAGCAGATGAGGCGAAAACAGAAATTATTGTATTCGTTTCTGTTGTTATTGGAATTATTATTATTGAGATAATCCGATTTATTTGGCATTTGTACAATGCTCCGTTCGAGATAATCAAAGAACAGGATGGCCTCATCGCTAGCTTAAAATTTATTTCTGATAGAAAGAGTATTATCGGTAATTTGGTTGAATTGCGGAAGGAAGGTACAGAATTAAGAAACCGGGGAGAAACCTTATTTCATCAAAGCGAAATCGAGCCATGGTGGAATTTGCATCTAAAGTGGAGAGAAAAAACAAAAGCTACGATGGCATTGCTTGATCCGAATAAGGCAAATCAATGGGAAACCCTTAATCTATATACCCCGAGAAGGGATTTCCCTAAAGCACTTAACGGCCAACATCGCAAATATCTTCAAATGTTTGATGTATGGTTAGATAGACTTCAAGTGGAAATTGATGCACTTGGTATGAAATAACTTGCACAGGATTAATGTTAATTGATCAGATAGACCGTATCACCTCAAAGTAGTGTAAGGATATAATCAAGTACATGGCGCGATTTTGTAGTCTGAATGGATTTGAACTAATAATGTTATGCCATAAGTTATATTCCTTTATGGAAAGGGTAAGGGTAAAAAGGAGGGAGTTCTTTGGATAATAATTATTTCTTTGTTGATGGTTCCGCACTATTGTCAGACATTAAGAAAATTCACTCTGCCAACAGAGTATCGCCGAATTCTTTGTTTAATATTCTTGCTTTTGTCAATTATTTCACAGGGCCCCATTTTATGGAATTCCATGTTGGGAGTTACAAACGCTTCGTCTTTTATTTTGTCAAGGGTGATGATCGGCTACAAGCTATGATCAAATTCCCTGATTTTAAACGTCCTGGTGAGATAAACGATGTACGTATTGAATATTGCGGGAAACGGATCGGACAAACCAAACGAGCACGTGAATGGCTTGATCAGAATAATGCACCCAATTATGTTCGTGAACACCTTTATCGTAGCGAAAAAGCCGTTGATACCCAGATCTGTTGCGATGCTCTTCAGCTCGCAGCAGCAAATAGACTTGACCGATTGTTCCTATATACTAATGATTATGACTACGTTCCATTATGTCAAACTTTACGGCGAATGGGATCAAATGTGAATTTATTCCGTATTCGATCAGATTCAGTTAACTCTGATCTTGTGAGTGAGTTCGATGCGTTTCATACTATCTCAGATAATGATTTGCATTCAGTTTTTATCATACAAAATCCATCGTCCACCCTCTAGTAAATTTAACGACTAGCTTTGCATCGCGTCCATTGGGTATGATCTAGGAACCTCCAAAGTATGTATCATACCAATATGGTCGGCATCTGGAAATCCGAAGAGCAATACCCCTTCACCGGCTAGAATTTCTCCCACCCGGACTGTTTGTGCTCGAAGACAATGAAGCCCGGTTCGTTTAGAAGCCACGCATACCGCAGATTAGCACAGATCACAACCAGAATCCGTGTTCATCTGTGAGCATCTGTGGCTCCAGCTTCCTTATCCCAGATTACCTGATTTTCTATCTTCGTTAAGTTGATTCTGTCGGGGTGATGGTCAGCCGGGCGCGGCCGATGATCCACACCAGCACCGCGCCGATGGCGAACAAGCCCATATTGAGCGCAAAGGGCAGCGAGCGGTCGATGGCCGAGAGCTGCCCGGCGATCCAGCCAAAGGGCGAGATGAAAACGATCAGGCTCAGATAGACCATGGCGCTGATGCGCGCCCGCTCCTTGGATTCCATCGAGAGGGCCAGCATCGATTCGGTCATCGGGCTGACCAGGGCGGAGGCGATGGCCTCCAGCACCACGCTGATCACCAGCAGGAACACCGCCCGCGGCGGCATAAATACCAGCAGCGCCTGGCTGATGAAGAAGGCGCCAAAACCCATCCACAGCGGCAGGCGGAAGCGGCGCAGGTTGGTCAGGCGCGGCCCCAGGATGAAAAAGCAGAAGGTCATGATAATCGAGCGCAGCGCCGAGTAGGTGGAGATTTGCGAATCGGCGAAGCCCAGCTTGCTGGTGAACAGCACCCCCCAGAAGCTGCCGCTGACGGTGGAGTAGATGTTGGTGATCACCATCAAGGACAGCGCCGCCAGGATCGGTTTGGAATGCAGCAGCTGGTTGAATACGCTGCGATACTCGCCCAGCAGGCTCAGCAGGGAACTGTGGCGGGTTTCTTCCATGCGCTGCTTTCCGCGCTCCGTCTCGTGCGAATAAATGTACAGCACCACAAACTTGGCCGTCAGCACGACGAAACCGAACAAGTACAGCACGCGCACCGTGGGCACCAGGCCATAGCGCCCTACGAACCACCCGCCCAGTGGGGCAAAGAAGGCTGAGCAGACCGCGAAAATCATGATCCAGGTCCAGATGTGCACCAGGTGGCGCTCCTCGGCGTCTTCGATCATCAGGCAGGTCCAGGCGGTGTGCGAGATGCGCCACAGGCTGCTCATCACCGCTGCAGCGATGAAATAGCGCAGATCCTGAGCCGCAGCCCAGATCAGGCAGGGCACGCCCCAGCACAGCAGATCGCAGATGAACAGAGTCAGCCGGCGTCCGTATTTATCCACGATGGCGCCGCTGAGCAGGGCGGTGAAAATCTGCAGCACCAGCCCCAGGCTGGCGATGGCGCCGATCTGCTGGTCGGTTACTCCCAGCGCCAGCATGTAGACCGAGGCGAATGGGTAGAACAGGTTATAGGGAATGCCGAACATCACTTCGGTCAGCACCGCCGCGCGAGGATTGCCGCGCAGTTCGCTCAGCGTCTGGAATAAGGGGTGTTTGATGAGCAGTGACATGCCTTTTTGTCCAACGGGTGCAATTGTACCAATGATTTGTCGAACAAACTGCCTGAATGTTTTATCCGATATTAATCTCTAAAAACAGATATGATAGGTGACAATCTCTATAAATTGATGTATGATATGTGTAGACGATGTTCCTGATAGGAGGCCGCAATGAAAAGAATATATCTGGCGGTTGTATTAATGGTTCTCCTGCTTGCCGGGCTGCTGGCAACAGCGGCAAACGCGGCTGCGCCTGGAGAAGCCCTGTATGCCTTGGATCGCGCCATGGAGACGGCGCGCCTGCAGATGACTGTACAGGATGACAGTCAGGCAGCTCTGCAGCAGGATTACGCCCGCGAACGCCTGGCGGAGTTGGATCAAGTCGCCCAGGGCGGTGATCGGGATCTTATCGCCCAGGCGCTGGATAATGTCGGCCAATCCTTGAGCGCAGTGGAGCAGTCCGCCATTGCGGCTGGTTATCTGCCAGACGAAACCCTGGTGGCTCTGTTAGACACTGCCCTGGATCAGGATGCTGGCAAAGAGAAGAAGCCCAAGGATGAGAAGAACAAAGACGATGATGAGGGGGAGATCGAAGACGAGGACGAGGCGAAAGATCAGGATGATGACGAGCCCAAGGAACCCAAGCAGGGCACTTTCTGCGACGGCACAGCTGATAAGAACCACCCCACCGGCGATAAGCTGGCGGAGCGCTACGGAGTCGATTATGCTGAGATCATAGGCTGGTACTGCCAGGGGTATGGATTCGGCGAGGTCGATCTGGCTTACCGCATCGCTGAGGAGAAGGGCATATCTGCTTCAGAAATTTTTGCTTTGCGCGCCGGCGGTATGAGTTGGGGGGAGATTATGAAACAGTATGAACTGACCGGGAAGCCACCCAAAGAGAATGATAAGGCAAAAGGCAAAGGTCAAGACAACGATAATAACAAAGATAAGGATAAAGAGAAGACGAATAATAAGCCTTAGCCTGCTGCTGCCTCTACATACCAGATTGCCCGGCAGTTGGACTGCCGGGCATATTATTTAACTGGCGGGACAACCCCCGGCTATTTTTTAATCCATGGAGCAAACACAGCCGCCAGGCTGGTCTGCCCGGTGACATAGACTGTCCAATCGCTCCACAATCCGTTCTGCTGGTAGTCATGCGGGGCGGAATGGGTGCGCACCCGCAGGTACAGGGTCTGCCCTGGCGGCATGCCCATCGCCAGATAGCTGGTCGCGCCTTTATCCAGGGTAGCCCCGAGTGATTTCCACGGACCGCCGGGCGCCAGGGCGTAGCTAATTTCATAATATCCTTCATCGCCGGTGTAGGGGATGGCATCCCAGCTGAGCTGGACGTAATAATCAAAGGAGACCGCCTGCAGATTGGTGGGGGCGACCGTCTGGGTCTGGCTCCAGTCGGGATCGTGGCTGTTCAGGAATGCCATCAGCCCGGCGTCGCTGGTCGAGAACAGGTTATAGCCCAGATCCAGCTCGCTCAATCCGGTCAGCGCGGTCAGGCTGGCAGGGAGCGGGTTGGCCAGCTGATTGTATGCCAAATTCAGCTGCTCTAAATCAGTCAGGCTGCCCAGCTCACTCGGGATGCTGCCGCTGAAGCGGTTGCTTTCCAGGCGCAGTTCGGTCAGCCCGGATAGGTCCTCCAGCCAGGCGGGCAGGCTGCCCTCCAGGCGGTTATAGCCCAGGTACAGGCTGTACAGGCTGGTCAGGCCAGCCAGGCTGGCGGGCAGGCTGCCGCTCAGATCGTTGGCGTCCAGATAGAGCGTCACCAGGTTCGATAGGCCCCCCAGGCTGGAGGGGACGCTCCCGCTGAAGTTGTTGTAGCCCAGGTCCAGGCTCTGCAGGTTGGTCAGACTGCCCAGCCAGGTGGGAAGAGAGCCGCTCAGGCTGTTGTTATACAGGCTCAGCGAGGTCAGGCTGGTCAGGTACTGCATTTCTTCTGGCAGGGCGCCTTCCAGGTAGTTATTCCCCAGCGCCAGAGTCTCCAGGCTGTCCAGATCATCCAGTGAGGCGGGCAGGCTGCCATCCAGGTTGTTATCCTCCAGGTTCAGCCCGCTGACGTGCCCACCGCTGCACACCACCCCATGCCAGTCGCAGGGTTGGAGGGTGCTGTTCCAATCGGTTTTATCGGTCCAGGTGTCGCCGCTGGTGGTGTTAAATAGATCGAGCAGCGCCAGGCATTCTGCCTCCGGTATTTGCGCCTGCTCATCGCAGACCAGCGGCGGTGGATTGCCCAGCTCGATCGTGACCACATATCCACTGGTCGTTTCGCTGTCCACAGTGATGGTGATCTGGTTGGTGCTGTCGATAAAGGTCTCGCCGGGCAGCCACATCGCCCCGGCGTCGCCAGTGTTTCCGTTGCCGTCAATGTCGATCACATGCGCCGGGATGCCGCGGAAGCGATCGACCTCGTGGATGATCACCCCGCTGCCCTTGAGCTGCATATCGTAAGAACCAGCGGCTCGCTTGCGGGCTTCAACCGTGTAGAAGTAGCTTGTCGATCCACCGATGGGGATTTTAACCATGCGGTAATTGCTGGTCTGCGGCAGGGCCAGCCGTTCCAGCGTGACCGTGGTGCGGCTGTCATTGGGAACAGTGAGCTTATAGGCCGCATCAAACCAGCCGAGCATGTCTTTATGGTAAGATATGGTGTGCTGTCCAACACAGCCGTAAGTGGGATCGTTGACCGTGCACACCCAGGCGTTACTCATCACATCCCAGGAGTTGTCATAGGTCTGCCCATACTGCCCGGAGGAGTGCGGCAGGCCGAAGCCGTGCCCGTTCTCATGCGCCATCACGGAGACGTTTCCGTAGCCCCAGGGCGGCTCCCAGGTCATCCTGTAAACTTTTGACTGACCATCCCGATTTACGACATGGCTGCCGCCCCAGGCGTAGCCGTCCAGGTCGCCGTTGAACATCAGGTTGATGCCCTTGAAGTTGGGGAAATACACATCTGCATCGGCTACTCCGGTGCAGTCGGTTGCGGCGCGGCTGTGATTCAGCTCCAATTCGGGATCAGAATCTTGATTATAGACATAATATGATCTCGGCTGGGGCAGGTTGTACCAGCCGACCGCCATGCTGCCCACCAGGTTGATCTTGTCATAGGACTGCTCGCGCCAGTAGTGATCCAGCCCTGGGGCAGTGTTGGCGAACATATTGGTGAAGTAGCTCAGCGCCTTGGGCTCGTTAGTGTTGTCGGAGAACTTGCACAGGATTGAGACCCAGGGCTGCGGCCCGCTGACATCCTCAGGCTGGGTGGGCGTCTCGGGCAGCCCAGGCCGGCGGTCGAGCGCCAGCGAATGAACTGAAAGCGATATCTCGCTGGCGGGCTGCTCGAGCGCGGCGGGATCATCCAGAACCCCCCGCACCAGCATCCTTCTCCCGTTCAATTCCAACAGGCTTTTCACCGGCAGGCTCAAGTCGTCGGGCAGCGACAGGCGGTAGCTGCGCCCGGCTCCGTCTGTCAGCAGGGTGAGCGGTCCTACGGAGGCGGGCGACTGCCCAGGCAGTCCGTCACCCCACACCAGGTGCAGGATACCGCTGGTGGTGAAGATCTCCACAGGGGAAGCCGCCTCGGCTGCTCCTGTGCTTCCAATGGGCAGCAGCAGGCTGAAGATGACGAACAAGGTCAGCGGGAAGATGAAGCGAGAATTCATGGGATCGGTCCTGTGTCGAAGATAAGTAAATTCTGTTTGGAAAAAATCCAATTATCAAGACTTTACGCTAAACAGGCGCAAAAAGCAATAGGATGGCGGTCATCTTGACAAAAGTGAAAAGTATTTTTAGGGTATACTTGGAGCATCGAACTACCCAAGTGAGGAGCAGGCCCTATGGATATCCAACACTACCGCCAGTTTTTACAGGAATATGTTAACCAGGCGATCCAGAACAGCGATGGCACGATCTCAGGCATTGCCGGCTACCTGGAGGGGATCCAGGTGAAGGGTCTGCTGCTCTCGCACAAAGAGGAACGGCGGCGAGCCTTAGCCGACGTACGGCAGGCCTTCGACGAGCACCGTCACTGGCCTCTGGAGATCATCCTGTCTCAGCTTGGGGTAGAAGCCCCGCCCAAATAGCCCCCGTTATTCCCAGCCGCGAAAATCCCAATCTCTCATCAGCACCTGCAGTTCGCCGCGCCCGTGCAGGTCGAATTTGGAGAAGATGTTTTTGGTATGTGTTTTGACCGTGTTTTCGGTGATTCCCAGCCGCCAGGCGATCTGATAGTATGCATAGCCCAGGCAGATCAGGGCAGTCACCTGCTGTTCGCGGCTGGTGAGCTCGCTCCAGCGCCTCCAGGTGTCGCGGTTGAAGCCAATCTGGTTTACTGCCTGGCGGAGCAGTTCGTTGGCCAGATCATCGGCGCTGCGCTCCTCTTCCTCGGCCAGGGTTTCCAGCGGCTCGAGCAGCCTCTCGTCCAGGGCAAAGTTGCGTTTGCCCGGCGGAAGGCGCAGACCGAGGCGTTCCAGGAGCACATCCAGCAGATACATCTTGCAAATATTATAACTAGAACAATTGTTCTTGTCAACAAGATGCTGTTCACTTCCTGATGTGTGGCATCAGCGCCCGATTGCCCCAAAAACGGCCCCAGATATCCAGGGTAGTCGGATAAATCAGGTTGGGATCCTGGTAAACCACCAGGAAGTCTCCTCCCAGGCCGTTGGCTGCGGCAGAGTAATCCCCGAACAGGCCTCCGAGCAGTTTCTTGACGCTGAGGTTTTCTCCATTCTGCGAGAACGGCCGCCCGTAGATGCCCACGTTGATAAAGGGCGCTGGGTGCTTCGCTGTCCAGGTGATCAAATAGGTGTCGGTGGCCTCTTTGCCAACAATCGCCGGGTGGGTCTCGTTGTCTCCCGAATCGGCTACCAATCTGACGGGAGAAGGAACCCCCAGTCCGGATACCGCCCGGGCGTAGGACAAGGCGAATGGATCAGCTGATAATTAAGAATAACATGATTCCACTCGAAAATCAATTATGAATTCTGAGGTTCAGACAAAAGTTCGGACATTTGGGTAAACCAAGCTCCGAAAGGTAGTAAGAGCAGCCTCCAGGACAGCGGTTTTCTGTT
>JAFGQI010000114.1 GCA_016935755.1 Anaerolineales bacterium | reverse complement strand
TGGTTGGTCACAACTCCAAGTTTCTACCAAGGGGCGGTTTTGCTCAAGGGCTAAACCGCCCTAATTTTGTCTAAACTCGAGTATAAATAAAAACCACTACAACAGGAGAATACGGCTGAATTATTGGTATTGTTCTTTATTCAAACTTGGGTTATATTATTCCTGTTTGCACTCAATGAAACAATCAGCCAAAACATTAAAACAGATGTCCTCAGTTCAATTATCCCTGAACCTGCAAAAATCTCCACCTAACGACTCATATCGTCATGAGTTGTACGGTCTGCTCTGCCAGGATTTGAGTTTTCATGACCAGGACAGCAGCTACGCGGCGCATAATTTTCACTCATTTCCAGCCAAATTTCCTCCCCAACTGCCACGAAAATTTATCGATGCTTTGACCTTGCCCGGTGAGATTGTTTTAGATCCAATGTCTGGTTCAGGAACTACAATTCTCGAAGCGCAGCTTGCTGGCCGGCGCGCCATTGGAATCGATATTGATCCACTGGCTATACTAATTGCTCAAACAAAAATGAATTATTATGATCTAGGCCAACTAGTTCAGATCGGCGACGCGATCGTCCCCCGTGCAAGAAAATTACTGGAAGATCATTATCAGGAGTTAAGCAAATCCTTTCAGGCTTTTTGGGATGAGGAGACCCGTGGCTTTATTGATCATTGGTTCACACCTGATATTCAACTTGAACTATTCGCTCTGCGAACCCAAATCGCTACCATTTCAGAAATATCTCTGCGTAAATTCTTTGAGCTGACTCTATCAGCGATTATTATTACCAAGACAGGTGGCGTTTCCCTGGCGTTAGATTTAGCGCATACTCGCCCACATCGGGCAAAACTAATCTATACGAAAGGCGGCGAGGTGCTGGAAGGCGCAGAATTTCTATCAAATCCACCTCCCCACCTCCAATATGCCACTAAAACACTACGCTCCGTTTTCGATGAATTTGAGAGGCGCTATCAAAACAACTTGCGCAGCATCACATCGAGCCAACAACATCTCGCAAATGCTTCAATCCTCTTCGGAAACGCGCAATCTCTGCCGCTCCAGGATGGTTCGGTCGATCTGATTATCACTTCGCCTCCCTACGCTTCAAACGCCATCGATTATATGCGCGCCCATAAATTCTCTCTTGTGTGGTTGGGCTATCGCGTGGGTCAGTTAAGCCGAAAACGCCAAGATTACATCGGAGGCGAAGCAATCACTCAATACCCATTCGAAGAGCTACCCGCATACGCTTCCCAGGTTGTCGAAGAAATCGGCCAGCTAGATGTCCAAAAAGGCCAGGTTCTGCGCCGTTATTACTCCGAGATGGCTGGTTGCCTGCGAGAGCTATTCCGCGTCCTCAAGCCCGGTAAGGCAGCAGTTGTTGTGGTTGGCAGTTCAATTATGCGTAATCGCGATACCGAAACGCACATCTGCCTGGCAGAAATTGGGCAAGCCCTTGGATTCGAAGTGCCCAAGATAGGGGTGCGCCGATTGGATCGGGATCGCCGTATGCTGCCAACAGGACAGAAGGTAAACCGCGAATCACAAATCCAACAACGTATGCACGAAGAATATGTGATTGGTTTCTATAAACCAAATAAATGATTGGTTGTCGGGAGATATTATGAGCATTGCTGAACTCCGCAAAAAATATCACCAAAGGATATGTGAACGAATCATCTGTATTCAAAAAAAAGATGGTATCGAATATCCGAATTTTGCTGATGGGTCGAATGACGCCAGCAGGAAAATTTCCTGGGGTATAGTGGATCGGCTAGGATGCCCACGGAACTATAGACTGATCAGCGGTCAAACTGCTGGCAACCAGTTTGAAAACGTCACCCGAGAATTCCTGCAAGAATCATTCGAGATGTTAAAGCACCTGCGACCAGGGGAATGGATCTACTCTGCTCAGAGTTCAATAAGTGATTTCGAACAATACGAGCATCTTGCCTATTTAGAGGAAGTCATCAAGCATGATCGCAAACTGGAATCCGCCTTGCGAGGAGGATATCTTATCATCCCAGATATCATTATTGCTCGGTGGCCTGTGTCAGATGAAGAAATCAATAAAAATTCACCTGTGATCAGCCATAAGGATTCTGTAGCCGGGTTGACCCCTTTGAGACAGGTGAATCGCTCAACTCCAACAAAAATTTTACATGCCAGTATTTCCTGCAAATGGACGATACGCACCGATCGTGCTCAAAATACTCGCACTGAAGCTTTAAATCTGATCCGGAATCGTAAAGGCCACCAACCTCACATTGTGGCCGTTACTGCTGAACCCACCCCTCACCGATTAGCATCACTCGCCTTGGGCACAGGTGACCTTGATTGCGTCTACCATTTCGCTCTATATGAACTGCTAGACAGCACCAAGAGCCTCGGCTATGATAATTCTCATGACGAGATACAGATGATGATTGAAGGCCGCCGATTGCGTGATATCAGCGATTTACCTTTTGATCTGGTAATTTAGATAACCCAACCAATTTCATTTACACGATGCAGGGCGATAAAGGGAAACATCTTATGGATCACCGGGTGAGTTTGCTTTGGAAGCTCAATTTTCTTCTCATTTGTTTGGTAGCGTTTGCGGCATGCCAGCCGCGGGCAGAACGTAATCCAGAGCCGTCTGCATCTGCGCCCCCCAAGCCTGCGTCAGCATCTCCAACCCTTTCTGAATCTGTGTTAAGTACAGCACAATCTCCAAAAGAAACGGTCGCCCTCTTACAGTTCCACGCGGGCAGAAATGACTACGAGTTAAATGTTGACAGCACACCCCGCAAGTTCATCGTGCATGTGCCGGGCGGCTATGATCCCGCCCGACCGACGCCGGTTGTGTTTGTCTTCCACGGCTCGAACCAGAACGGCAGCTTGATGTACAAAAACACTGCCTGGGTGGACCAGGCAGAAAAGGAAAATATCCTGCTTGTTTTTCCTTCCAGTTGGGAATACTTTATCACCCGAGAAAATCGGGTGGAAGAAAAGTGGAACGATGTAAGACTGGTTGAATTAGCCCAACCAGGCGCTGAACTCAAAAACGATGTCCACTTCGTTCAAGTCATCCTGGAGCAGCTGAGAGCCACTTTCAACCTGGATGAAAAACGCATCTATGCCACAGGCGGCTCGAATGGAGGCGGCTTTGTCGTGTCGCGCCTCGCGGTGCAGATGAACGATGTGTTTGCCGCCTACTCTACCTGCGGAGCGATCCTGCTGGGGGATATAGATACCAGCATGATGGCGATAACGATCAACGCATCCCTGTACAATGTGTTTGGCAGCCTGGATGAGAAAATCGCCGAACTGAACGGCCTGACCCTGCCGTTCCCGTTCCAGGCCGATGAGATCATCAACGATCCAAATTTCAGCAAAATGCTATTGACCACAACCACGATACTGGGGCTTGAGATGGACTACACCGTGAAATCCGAAGGGGATTTCACCACCTTCACGTTCGATAAAAGCGCTGTCGGGGCGGATAATGAATATATCTTCCGCATGGTGCGCGGGATGGGGCATGTCTATCCGAGCGGGGATAACAACCGAGCCGGATTGAATGCTTCCGATCTGTTCTGGGGGTTTTTCATGCAGCATGTCAAACCGTAGCTGCCCTGCTTTATCTAAGCATTTGTCTAAATAACGGAAGATTATAGTTGACAGCGATGAAATAATTCGCGATAATTGAGCAATAACCTACCTGCAGGAAAGGCAATCTCATGCGAAAACAGGTTTTCTCCCTCCTGGTGTGTTTGCCAATGCTAGCCTGCGGGCTCCTGGCTTGTAAAACCACCCCCACCCTGACACCACCTCCTCAAAACCAGGGCCTCTGCGGCAATGGCATCTGCGATGAAGCAGAAAAAGCGAATCCGAAGCTGTGCCCACAGGACTGCGATCAAGCAACCCTGCCGCCGACATCCGCGCCTGCTGTCCAGTGCGGCGATGGCCGCTGCGAGGGCACTGAGGATGGTCAGAACTGCCCACAGGACTGCATTTCCGCCGCCACAACGACGCCGCTGCCAGTCAGTGGAATGCCGGATTACGAACCCCCGATCAACGTTTTCCTGATCCTGCACATTGACCCGATCGGAGATATGGGGGCAAAGACATTCAAGCCGGAGGAGTTCATGTACACCCGCACCCGTGACGAAATCGACTGGCTGATGACCGAATCGGCGCGACATGGACTGCGTTTCACCTCGCTGTACAACGGCTGGTATCCAAAATGGTCAGTAGAACATAATGACCTCGATCAGTACAGCGCTCTGCTGGCTGCGGGGCACGATGTCGGTTCGCATGCCCACCAGATTACTTATGATCCCGAGCAGGATTTATGGGTAACGCAAAATGATGTACTGAGCATCTATGGCCGCCCTAATTATGATCCTGATCTAGCCCGCCAATCGTGGAATGACGCCGACCAATATGTTGAAGCCGTGCTGCAAGCCATTGGCGCCACAGGACAGAACCAGACAATGTGCTCCACCGCCCTCAGTCTTCCGGATGAACGTAATCTGATGGCTGAATTTGGCTTCACCATCGCGGCTGGCAACCGGTTGGAGGCAGGGGTATCAAATCTCGGGCACATGATCTGGAACCCCTGGCGAGCGGCAAATTCAGAAGAGCCAGGCTATGAAATCGCCGAAGATTTAAGCGCACCCTATATCAGCTTCAATCATGGGGCGCAGATTGGCGGAGCCGAAGCTCATGGCACCGATGTCACTGTGCCTCAACTCCAGCGCCAGTTTCTGATGCTCTATGCAGAATGGCTAGCGCGCGAGCGCACAGGGGCAGAAGACCATGTGTGGAGCTTTGGCTTTGTCTATCATCCGAACATGGGCGACCGCTATAACGATGCCCTGGTGGAATTCCTGGACTGGCTGGACCAATCTTTTATCGGTAAGACCTCCCCTTATGGGCATACCATCGCTCGATACGCGCTGGTTGGCGAGGTCGCCGCCGAATTCCTGGCCTGGGAAGCAGCGCATCCGGGAGTTTCATCTTTCAACTACGTGAGCGGCGATCCCTATCCCTATACTTACGCTGCCCTCGCCCAAAAACTGGCCTCCGCAGCCTATGAAGAACAGATTGACCTGGGAGAGGGAGTGAACTGCTATCGCTTCACGAAAGACAATCAGACGATTTTCATGTGCTGGTCAGACCAGGGCGAGCGGACGATCGATTTTTCCAATCAACTGAGCGGTCAGGTGCAAGCGACGAGCGGTTCAGGTCAGCAAAGCAGCCTGGAGGCGGCTGCACTGCCCTTAACCGAAGAGCCTATCCTGATGGAAGCCATGCCGTGAGAATCGATTCGCTCTAAACCTGGCATCTCGGGCAGAAATAGCAGGCTCCACCCAGATACTGCATCTTTTCGATGATCGCCCCGCAAGCCGGGCAGGGTTCGCCAGCGGAGCGGCTGTCCATCAGGCGGACGCAGCCGCCGGGCTGGTTGAACAAATCCGTTTCGTCATAACGCCCACCCTGCGCGATCACTTCCCGAACTGTTTCGATAATGGCCTGGTGTAGAAGCTGCACTTGAGCCGAGCTCAGCGTCTCAAGAGGGTGCTGCGGAAGCAGGTGCGCCCGGAAGAGGATATCCTGGGCGATGGCATTGCCCAACCCGGGGATGAGCTGCTCCTGGGTGAGCAGTTTCTTAGCAGTGCGCTTCTCCCCTGTTTTCAGGCTTTCCACCAGCGCCTGAAAGTACTCCACGGTGAAGCTCGCGTCCAGGGGTGTCGGGCGCATGTCTTTGACATACTGCCGCTCCTGCTCCTGCCCCTGCTCGTACAGCTCATATGCCCCCCACATCTGGGTGAGAGCGGTCAACACAGAGCCATCATCGAAGGTAATGTGCAGGTGATATTTGGCTGGCAGGCTGGCGCCTGCCGGATGGTAGAGCAGCCTGCCGCCGAATTCGCCAAGCAGCAGCATATAGCCAGGTTCAAGCGGGATAAACAACCACCTGCCCCGCGCCGAAGCCTGCCCAACCACCTTGCCACGCGTCAGCGCCTCGAAATCTTCCGGGCTGCGGTTATACCAGACGAACTTATGCGGGCTGTTGCCCAATTCCCCCTTCAGGACCGTCTTCCCCTGCAGGTTTTCATTGATCTGCCGGGCAAGAATGACCAGCTCAGGTAGCTCAAACATGGCGCCTCCTGAAATGAACCCTACGGACACAATTACGACACTCTGATTTTACCCTTGACATAAGGTGAATATATGCTAAACTAATCTTGCGTCTGGTCCGACCTGCCCCCCTCAGGCCGGGCCAAACGCTTTTAACGGGGAGTGATTCACCACCTCCAGGCTTCGGGGTGCAGAACGCCTTCCGCTACGAAGCGCGCCCCGCCGCTCAGGAAGAGATTTTTAAATCGCCCACCTTCATACTCAAAGGAGACGCCCAGCTCACCGCCCAGCACGTGCAGGCGCAGGGGCGATTCCACCAAGCCCAGACAGGCGCCGATCACGCTTGAAGCCGCTGCCCCGGTACCGCAAGCCAGCGTCTCACCGTCCACGCCGCGCTCAAAAGTGCGCTGCCACAGAGTGTGTGCGTCCAACACTTCGACGAAGTTTGCATTGATGCCCTGGGGAAAGGTGGGGTGATGGCGGATGGCCGCGCCCAGCCTGGAAATGTTCTCGACGGGTAAGGCAGCCACGCCTGTTCGAAAAACCACCACGTGCGGCGTGCCTGAGATGCTCACCTGGTGCAGGGTGAGCGGCTCGCCGGCAACATCCAATGCCAGGTTAAGCGCCGGCCCAGCAGTGATCTGCAGTTGAATCTTGGCTCCATCGGCATCCACCCAGGCGCGCACCGGCCCACCGCGCGTATCAATGGTCATGCTGGCTCCGGCAATGCCGTGAGCAAAGGCATAGCGCGCTACGCAGCGGGCGGCGTTGCCGCACATCTCGACTTCGTTTCCATCCGGATTGATCGTGCGCATGGAGAAATCCCCGCCCGCGGCAGGCTGCTCGATCACCATCAGCTCATCCCCGCCCAGGGAGACCCGCCGGGTACAGACACGATGGGCGAATTCGTTCAATCCGATTTCATCCAGGATGCCCTGGCGGTTATCCACGATAATGAAATCGTTGCCCAAACCCGACATCTTGGTAAACGGTACAGGCTGCATCTTCACCTTGCTACGATTATAACAAAATTTTAATTTTAAAACCCTTGCCAGATTGCGAAAGTCATGTATAATGTTTCTTACACTCTGGCCGACCTGCCCCCCTCAGGCCGGCCAGAGTGTATTTAAACTGAAGGAAAACAAGCAATATCGGCTAAATGACCGAAGGTGGTTTTGCCAGCGGGATTCCGCCTGCCTGCAGCGCATCCAGGGCTGCCTGACGCAGGACGCCAGCAACCTGGACCTGTTTACCCGCGTTTGTCTTAGCCATCAAACGCACCTGCACAGCCCAGTCCGTCAATCCCACCCAGCCTTCAACGGTTGGGTCTTCAATCAGCTCAGACCTGATTTCTGGGGCAATCTTCACCTGTTCCATGGCATCCCGCAATATCTCCACCGCCCGGCGGATATCGGCGTCAAAGGCCAGGTTTAGGTCTACTACTGCCCGCGACCACTCAGCGGACAGGTTGGCGGTTTTCCGAATGTCGCCATTCGCAAAGATATGCAATGTACCCTGTACGTCACGCAAGGCTGTCGTACGCAGGGAGAGAGACTCAACCACGCCGGTCACATCCTCGATCCGAATTGAATCGCCCACACCATATTGGTTCTCCAGCAAGATCAGCAGCCCACTAAATAAATCCTTTACCAGGGTCTGCGTGCCAAGTGAAAGCGCTAATCCAACCACACCAGCAGAGGCCAGGATTGGGGCGATATTGATACCCAGGGAATTCAAGATCATTAACACAGCCAGCAGAACAATCAGAACATAGGATGTGCTGCGCGCCAGCAGAACCAGGGTTAGCAGCCGCGCTAGGCGCGGCGAGTTCGCCATGGTTTGATTCACCCTTTTTTCAATCCGGCTGGCTATGATTTTCACTCCCCAGCGGGCGATCAGGGCCAGAAAAATAATAACGAAGATTTTTAGCAAGGAACTGACAAGGGTGGTGGAAATCTCGGGCCAGGGAATAGACATAGTTTTTCCGATAGAAACAAGTTTTCCCAACCTGCCTGCGTACTATTCAGGCAGTTGATTCAAACAATCAACCAGGATTCAAACCAGACAATCAGCGCACCAGCAGCACGGGGCAGGTCGCGTTGGAAATCACTTTCTGGCTCTGACTGCCCACAAGCAGGGTCGCCAGCCTACCCAGACCGCGAGTGCCCATGATGATCAGATCGCTCTTTCGGGCATCGGCCACATTCAGGATCGCTTCTCCGGCAGGACCTTCCAGCACTTCTGTATGCAACTCGCCAGGGATATCGCCGATCACTTTCAAGGCAGGTTTCAGGATCTCATCTGCGCTTTTTAGCCGGTCAGACATAGCCCGATCCAGAAATGGCTCACCCAGATAGGGCGGCACTGGATCGAAGCTCACCACCACGCGCAGTTCTGCCCCGGTCAGGCGGGCCAATTCTCCGGCAGTCCTGGCCGCCCGCAAGGCATGCTCTGAACCATCTACGCCCAGTAAAATATACTTAAACATCGCTCAATCCTCCTATCTCACTGCGTGGACATCCGCACTAACAACTCTGGCTGGATCAGTACGCGTCGCTCAGGGCCGGGTTCACCATGGATCTCTGCCAGCAAGGTCTTCACCATCTGGCGAGCGATCTCATACAACGGCTGGTTCACCGTGGTCAGCGGCGGCTGGGTGTTAGCTGACTCCTCCAGCCCATCGAAGCCCGCAACAGCCAGCTCGCGCCCCACAATCCAGCCCATCAGGGCAGCCTCGTGCATCGCTCCAAAGGCAGTCAGGTCATTGATGCACACCACCGCGCTGGGGGGATCCACCACCAAGAGCAGCTGTTTCACCGCGGTCTGCCCGCCATGGCGAGTCAAATCACCGGCGAAGACCAGCGTCTCATCCAGCGGGATATTTGCCTCGGCCAAGCCCTGGCAGTAGCCCGCAAAACGATCAGCTTGAATCGACAGTTCGGACGAGGCGCCGATATAGGCAATGCGCCGATGCCCTTTCTTCACCAGATGCCTGACCAGCATCTGCATCCCGGCACGCCCATCCACTTCCACTGAAGGATAATCAAGATCATCTCGCGAGCGTTCCTGGGCAACAAAGGGAACCTTCATCTTAGCCAGGTACTGAACCCGCCAGTCCAGTAAACGCATCCGGTTGAGGATATAGCCATCCACCCGCCTGCCGCTGACCCAACGCTGGTAGAGCTGCTGCTCGGATTCTTCGCCAGGAGAAGCCGTCGAAATGAGCAGATCATAGTTTTGTGTGGCTGCTTCGTCGCCCAACCCGGCGATGAATTCTGAATAGAATGGGTCGGCAAAGCGCGGCGATTGCGCAGGCAGGATGTAACCGATCGTTTCGGTGGTTTGTTTGCGCAATTGACGGGCAGTGCGATTAGGCACATAGCCCATGGCGCGGGCCGTTTCAGTTACTCGCTGACGGGTGGCCTCCGAAATATCCGGGTAGCCATCCAGGGCGCGTGACACTGCGCCGATGGAAAGGTTCAATTGTTTAGCAACATCACGAATCGTGACAGACACGAATAAGGCTCCAAAAACGTTTTAGCCATCTATATAAATCATAGCTAAGTTTTAGGAGAAAGTCAAGCAAGATGTGTGAATAATTTCATTAATTTGACGAATGATCTCTAATTCGCCATAATGAATAGCATGATCACACGCTCAGGCACCTGGGCCGCGGTATTGCTTGCTTTCATCATCTTCACATCCATATCACAGGCAAGAAACACGCCACAGGCTTCCCAACCCGCCCTGGATGCACCTCATCAGTCGCCCCTGGCCCTGCCCGCGGGCGCAAAACCCGGCTACCTGATCATTGCTCCCGAGGCGCTGGTCAACAGCCAAGTGTTTGAGTTCTTCATGAGTTTTAAAGCCGGGCTGGGCTACAATATTTACAAAACCTCGCTCGAATCCATCGACGCCACCCAGCCGGGCAACGACCTGCCAGAAAAAATCCGCAACTATCTAATCTATGTTTATGAACCGCGCACATCCGGGCCGGCCAACATCCGCTACCTGCTGCTGGTCGGCGAGCATGATGTCATCGCCCACCGGATGATATACCCGCGTTGGACAGATTTCGAACCCCACGGGGCAGCCTACACCGACTGGTATTATGCCGACCTGACCGGGCTGTGGGATTCGAACAGCGATGGCATCTACGGACAGGGCGTGCTCCTGGATGATCCGACCGACCAGGCCGACCTGCATTATGAGATCGCGGTCGGGCGGCTGCCCTTTTCCCACGAAGCCAATGTCCAGGAGGCGCTGTCGACGATCGTCTTTACCGAACGCAACGGCAGCGATTGGAAACAGCAGGCGCTGATGGCAGCCGCCTTTATGGAGTTCACCGGCCTGGCCTGGGATGATGACGAAGAGGAGTATGACGCGCACGGCAAATACATCGGGACAGACACTGACAACGCCGTGCTGATGGAGCGCATCTGGCAGGATGTGCTGCTTCCATTGGGCTTCAGCCGCACACGACTGTACGAAACCGGCCTGAATGTCATCGGCCAGCCCCAATCTTCCTATGATGACGACGCCTCCCTCAACCTGGCTAACATGGAAGACGCCTGGGAAGACCAGGCCTATGGGCTGGTGAATATCGCCGCTCATGGCAGCGACACCAGCGTCAGTCAGATCCAATGGACGACTGAATGGGTCCCTGACGGGATCGTCGAGCGGCCTACCGAGCCAATTCTCTCCGGCGGGGTGACAGAATCTCGCAAGGAACTGGAGGGCGAGTCTTTTTTTAACAGCGGCATCCTGGAGGGATTGTATATGCCAGGAGGCGCCAGGCCAGTAGTGGCGATCGCTGCCTGCAGCACCGCCGGTTTCGATAATCCCGACGGGCTGGGGGCGAGCCTGCTGGCCCACGGCAAGGCTACCGCCTTCTTTGGCTCGCTCGGCTCGACCGGGTATGCACACGGCTGGAGCGAGGACACCCACACCGGCACCCTACAAGATGTCCTGCTGCGCTTCAACCGGGTTCTGCTGAGTGAAAACCCCCGGGTGGGCGATGCCGTCTACCAGACCCTGATGCAGCTCTTCGATGAGACCCCCAGCGAGCCGCGTGGGCGCGCCCTGGTGAAAGATGTGCTGTATGGCGACCCGGCAATGAGCTATTGGGGGGAAGGCGCAGCTTATGATGGACCCTGGCCGATGTTCCGCCATGATATCCGCAACAGCGGTCGGGCGACCATTTATGGCCCCACGGTCCCCGAGGTGCGCTGGACCTTCCTGCTGATGCCGGGCGGGTTTACCAACGGCGTCCCCTCACCTATTGTGGATGGGCTTGGCAAAATTTATGCTGGCAATGCCAATGGAAGGCTGTTTTCCCTGCGCGCCAACGGGACGGAGGCGTGGCATTATGACGCCGGCGGAGCGATCAACGCCGCACCCATTGCCACCGTAGCCGGCAATCTGTATTTCCGCGCCGAAGATGGCTACCTGTATGCAATCACCCGCACCGGTCAGCTGCGCTGGCAGCATCCTGTAGAATGGGCGCCGGGTGCGGCTGGGCCGACGCCCTCCATACCGCCCATCAGCAACTCGCCGCGGGTCAGCCCGGATGGGATAGTCTACGCTCTGGCTGCCAATAGCACTCCCCCCGGCGGCGGGGCGGCAATGCTTACCTGCACCCGCCCGACGGGTATGATTTACAGCACCTGGTTCACCTCCGGAGGCGCTGCCTCGACGCCTGCCATCGCTCCTAACGGCGTCTTCTACGCCTCCCTCTGGAATGGGTGGCTGCTGCCCTTCTCCCCGGCAGATTGTTCTGATGAACCTGGCTTCGACCTGGGAATTGCCGCCACCGGCTCACCCGCAATTGGCAGCGACGGGACCATCTATATTGGCAACAACGGTGGACGGATGTATGCCATCAACCCGGACATGAGCGAGCGCTGGCACTTCGACACGCTGCACGGCGCGCCGGCCAACATCAACTCTTCCCCAGCAGTGGGAGCGGATGGCAGCCTGTACTTTGGCTCCTGGGATCATCGGGTGTATGCCTTGAACTCGGATGGAAGCCTGAAATGGCAGTTTGACACCGGCGGACCGGTTGATTCCTCCCCAGCCTTGGATCCTTCCGTGGTCTATGTGGTAGGCGGCATCGCACCCAACGCCACGCTTTACGCCATTTACCGCTCCACGGGAAATCTGCGCTGGTCGGTGAATATCGGCGGGAGCGCCTTGTGGGGTTCGTCGCCCGCAATAGGCTACGATGGCATGGTCTATGTGGTCTCGTCAACCGGCCTGCTGTATGCCATCGGTCCATACGAACGCACGGAGGGACCCAGCGAGGCGGAAGCCGAGGCGCAATCCGAAGATGAAATCGCCATCACCTGGTGGGACAACGGCACAGATGAGACCGGATACGATCTGGAGCGGCGCACCGGCTGGTCGGGGAGCTACCAGCTGATCGCCAACCTGCCCGCCAACCAGGTATCCTATAACGATAAAGACCTGGATCCCAACCAATATTACTTTTATCGCCTGCGCGCCCAAAGCTCAAATCCCTCCGGCTACTCCAACGTGGCCTTCACCCGCACCTTACGGCCATTTCCGGCTGCGCCAACTGGCCTGGCAGCGACTGCTGCTTCATCGTATGCCATCCGCCTGACCTGGAACCCGCTTGATCCCCACGCCACCGGAGCAGCGATTTATCGAAGCTCCTCACCCACAAGCCCTTATGTCCTGGTGGGAGTGACCCAAGGCGGAGCAACCTCCTTCCTGGACATCAACCCGGATATCCAGAGCGGACAGAATGACGCCAGCGGTGACCCGGTCCCAGGCAAAACTTATACCTACCGCATCCAGGCATTCAACGATCGGGGAAGCTCGCCCAATTCGAATGTGGCAAGCGGGGCGACGAGTGGAGTGAGCTTGCCCGCTCCAACAAACTTGCTGGCTGTGCTGCACGATTTCAGCTACGCAACGCTCAGCTGGCTAGATCATGCCAGCGGTGAGACGGGCTACATTGTCGAGCGGACATCCAGCGATCAGCTAAACTTTGAAGTTGTGGCTGTACTGCCCGCTAACACTGTTTCATTTGCAGACCATTATCTTGAGGGCGGCTTCTACACCTACCGGGTGCGCGCCTACAACGCAGCCAGCCAATCACCCTTCGCTTACTCGAACAGCATCTACTGCCCGGAGACTATCGCGCAGGTGTTCGTGCCGCTGTTACGAAGATGATCTTATGATGCTCATTCGCTAGATGTTTGCGGCAGTTTGATCGACGGGTTATCCCCCCATACCAGCAGCAGGTTATCAGGCGGTGAATCGAGACCAAACCCCAGCACCAGGAAACCCTGGTCCAGCCCGGTAAGCAGGCGGGTGCTCTTGACGCCGTTTGGAGCCAGCAGGTAAATATCCTTGTCCATGACCAACTGGTCTACTAACTGCTCCAGGTTGCAGCCCGCATTTCCCGACAGAGTGACCACCATGAGCAGGTCATCTCCATTCATTTCGATACAATTGGGGGTGCCCTTGGTGCAGCCCGCCGGATAACGCTTGGAGACCTGGGCGGAGCGAGGCGTCAAGGTGCAGCCACCCGCCTGGATGGTTTGCCCGCTGAAGGCTGCGTCTGGGGTTGCCGCCAGCCCACCCGGCGCCTGGCTGCAGGCGGTGAATAGGATCAAGACCGCCAGGCAGGCAGCGATGAAGAAAATCCGATTATAATGAGACATTCATAAAGCTCCTTTACGACGGCTTATGATACTCGATGGCAGCTATTCCGGCAAGTTTATCATTATAATAACAACCAAACCAATACTCATCAAATTGGGGATACCACCATGATACGAAAAAATATTGGAAAAATCATCGGGATCTTCTTCACCGCCGCCCTGATCCCCATCGTCGCTATATTAGCAGATATCTTTACCCCAGAAATTCGACAGTATGTGGGTCTGGATATAACACCCACCTCTATACCTGCACAAGTGTTAACCGTAATGGCATCCCAGCCGCCAGAACCCAATCCTGCGACCGAGAAAACAGCCATCGCCACTACGGAAGTCCGAACCACACCTGCAGAGATCCCCGCCCATTCTTCAAACTTCCCAGTTCAAATCGTAGATGACTATGGCGTAACGATGATCCTGATCCCGGCAGGAGAGTTCCAGATGGGCAGCGATCAGGGGTATAACGACGAGAGGCCTGTACATACGGTCTATCTGGATGCCTATTACATGGATGCTTATGAAGTGACCAACGGGATGTACGCCGAATGCGTGAAGACCAAGGCCTGCAACCCACCAGTGGAGAAAACATCTTACTCACGCAGTTTTTACTACGGCAACGCTGACTATGCGAGTTATCCGGTGGTCAATATCGATTGGGTGCAGGCGCGAAAATACTGCACCTGGCGCGGCGCTCGCCTGCCCACCGAGGCGGAATGGGAAAAAGCCGCCCGCGGAGGACTGACTGGGCAAGAATACACCGGCGGGAACAATCCTCCCAGCTGTGCGCAGGTCAATTATGGCGGGGTGAGCGGCTGCCAGGGCGACACGCAGGCGGTGGGAAGCACCGACCCCAACAGTTTCGGATTGTATGAAATGCTCGGCAACGCCTGGGAATGGGTGTGGGACTGGTACAGCGAAACATACTATAACAGTTCACCTGCAGAGAACCCGCAGGGACCGGCGGCAGGAGTTTATCGCGTGATGCGCGGCGGTTCCTGGTTCAGCAATGACCGCAAGATCCGCCTGGCTTATCGCGGCTGGGATCTGCCAGAGACGCGCGGCTACCAGGTGGGGTTCCGGTGCGCGGCGACGCCGTGAGGGGGCACGACACGGATATTGGCACGGATACACGGATTTTTCAGCACAAAGGATAATTGTACAGGTATGATACAATTTTCCTTATGTCCCGGCCTCTCTGGTTCGTCCAACTGATCAAAAAATCCTTTCCTGCCCGCTTTTTCCTGGCCAGGGCGACTAAAGTCCCGCTGCTCGGCGGGCTGCTGGAACGCTGGCTGTTCCAGGGCGATGACCTGATCTACCTGCCCAGGGAGCGCACCATCACAATTTATGAAGATATCGAGCGCCCGGTGAACACCGTGCTGCCCTCACAGGTGGTGGATCATTTCATCGAACAGGCGAACGATCACTGGATTATGCATCATTGCCTCTGCCGTGAGAGCAATCGATGCCAGGATTATCCAATTGACTTGGGCTGCCTGTTTATGGGCGAAGCGGTAAAGGGAATCAATCCGGCTCTGGGACGCCTGGCAACCCGGGAGGAGGCTCACGAGCACGTGCGCCGCTGCCGGGAAGCTGGTCTGGTGCACCTGGTGGGACGCAACCGGCTGGACACGGTCTGGTTGGGGGTCAGCCCGGGGGAGAAGCTGCTGACGGTGTGCAACTGCTGCCCATGCTGCTGCCTGTGGAAGATCCTGCCGCTGGTCAGCGAGAGCATCGCGGAAAAAGTCGAGCGCATGCCCGGTGTCACGGTGACGGTCACCGACCTGTGCCAGGGCTGCGGAACCTGCACGCAGGGCGTCTGCTTCGTGGATGCCATCCGGCTGGTGGATGGCCGCGCCGTGATCGGCGAGGACTGCCGGGGCTGCGGACGCTGCGCCGAGGTCTGCCCCAACGATGCGATTGAGGTATCGATTGCGGAGCCCGCGTACGTTCATAAAACCATTGAGCGGATATCTTCCCTGGTGGATCTTACCTGAGGATGATCATAAGGAGCGTTTATGTCACCTTTTATCCCCGCGGCTGAGCGCGTCAAGCGCGCCCGCGCCTTAATCGAGAAAGCCCGCCAGCTTCCCGTGCCAACCGAGATGGGCAAATCTGATCTATCGTACATCGCCCAGGTCAAGCTGCTGCTGCAGCAGGCGCGCGATCTGGTAAAATTTTTCTCCTATAACCCGGGTGTCAGCCCAGAACTGAAGGAAGAAGCAAAGAAGATCTTCGCCGAAGCCGACCAGGCCAATCGGGAGATATTGCATTGAGGGACGAATTTAGATTCTGATCGTCAGGTAATGCGTCTGCCGTTGCTGCTGAGGTAATCCTGCCACAGCATACGCGCCGCCACTGCTCTCCAGGGCCGCCAGCCCTGGCTGAGGGCTTCCATCTCGTCCAGGGAGGGCCGGGAGGCCAGCCGCTTGACTCTCTGCACAGCCACAGCCAGTGCCAGATCCTGCCTGGGCCAAATATCCGGGCGCAGCAGCGCCATCAGCAGATAGATATTTGCCGTCCAGGGACCGATGCCCTTGATCTTGAGCAGCTGACTGCGGACTTCGGAATCATCCAGCCAGCCAAGGGCGGCCAAATCCAGTTCGCCCTGCAGGATGGCCCGAGCCAGATTGCGCCCATAGCCGGTCTTCTGGCGGCTGAAGCCAATCGATTTTAGCTCGAGGTCATCCATTTGGAGAAAGCTCTCCGGGGTGAGCGGGGTAGCCGCGGCAAGCAGGCGCTGGTATGCCGCCCGGGCGGAAGCCAGCGAGACCTGCTGCTCCAGGATGATATACAACAGGGTAGGAAAGCCCTCTTCCCTGGCCCATAACGGGGGCGGGCCGAGCCTGGCGTAGATACCTGCCAGATCAGGATCAAGATCTGCCAGA
Source organism: Anaerolineales bacterium (assembly GCA_016935755.1). Lineage (GTDB taxonomy): Bacteria > Chloroflexota > Anaerolineae > Anaerolineales > UBA4823 > JAFGQI01. The sequence continues at coordinate 6,905 of JAFGQI010000114.1, read as the reverse complement.
AGGCATGCTGCCTGGGCGAGTGTGGCTTCATCAAGAGAAGCAATGATTAATCCAGCCATCAATTATTGGGGTTTCCTGTTAGCATTGGGATCGCCAAGCCCCAGCTTGGCGGGGCTGCAACAGCGCCGAGCTAGGGCTCGGCGTTCCTGTCGGCGGCGCTAGACCAGCGCCACTCCTCTGCCCGCTTGACCAATCCAGCTTTTACCGGATTTTGGTGGATATATTCAATCACCGCCTGGAAATGCCGCTCATCCCGGATGTAGCGGTCCCAATATTCACGCATCCAAATCCTATCGGATAGAGGCACACTGTGAGATTTGGAAGCCAGTGCACGAATGCGCCGCCCGGTAAAACTCTTCCAGGACTGCACGATCTTAGCCAATGGAACGCCTTGGTATGCCCGGATGAGCACATGGACATGATTGGGCATGACCACCCAGGCGATCAGATCGTATCGTAAACCAGCAAAGTGAAGCCAGGTCTCCACTACACAGCCAGCTGCTTCCGGTGAATACAAAATACAGGAGCCATATCCGGCATCCAGCAAAGCATCCAGGCTCTGGGTGCGCATGGCGTCGTGCTGTTCCGCTGGCAATTGGGACAACTCTCTCGAAATTTTGCTGAGAACAGCGGTAGGCAGGCTGTCAGCCAGATGGTAGGTGATAAATTGCAGTAATCCGGGGTGATCGAAATGGGGCAGGTATCCCCGGCTGTACCAGCCTCGATGGGGTGAGGTAGGGGTAGTGGAAGTTGACATTGTATTCTCTGTCCCGGATTTCTTGCTGAGGCGGGGTCCGGTTGGCCCGAGTCAATACGCCGAGCTGGGGCTCGGCGTTCCAGCTCCAACTAATGTACTTGCTTCTCCCGATGGGATAGCGTTTCTGGGCCATAGCGATTGCCAATGACGATCGCAGCCAGAATCACAGCCATCGAAACCAGCGCTGAGACCAGCGCACCGCCAGAGGCAACCGCGGCATTATATGTGCCATGCCAGATGATCACCGCCAGCAAGCTGCCGCCAGTGCTGTTGTACAGCCAGGTGAGCAGCACCGCGCCAGATAAGATACCCACCGTAAACAGGATCAGACCAACAACAGTCATCTCGTAATTGTAGAAAAATGTCGGGATGTGCCAGGCAGCCCAGAAACCGCCCAGGATGAGCGTGGCGCGGCGGGCTGAATAGGATTTCTGCAGGCGGGGCAGTGCAAACCCGCGCCAGCCGGTTTCCTCGCCGAGAGCATAAGTCAGAATCCAGACCAGCCAACCTGCCCACCAGGGCAGACCGGGGATCTCACTGACCTGTCCGAAGCGGCTCAGGCCCGACCAGTCCCCCGAGAATATGCCTATTACAGATACCACAACCAGATAAACCAAGAGCGGACTGAGCGCAGCCAGCCACCAGATCAACCCAATGCGCCAGAGCACCATGCGCCGGAGAAGCCCGCGCAAGCCTGCCCAACCATGAGCGGCAAGCGTGACGATGAAAGCTGCCAGCAGTGGACCAAAAGCGCCCAGCATATGCAGCCATGCGGGCAGACCCGAGATCAAACCCTGCCCCTGCAGCGCCAGAGGAATGAAAACTAACCAGCTTAACAGGTAAGCCAGGATGAAATAGAACCATAGTTTCTTATCCATACACAAGCCTCGCCAGGATAACTATCTTGCAGGAGCGTGTGATCCAACCGCCGCATCGGCGTACCAATCCAGAGAGCAGGGAAAATTATAATTCTTCGGGTTGATATCTGATAGGGAGCAGATTAAAAGGTTAGCAGTCAACTTTGAACGGGTTGAATAAGGTGTATAATTTGCCCCTGAAATCCATTGGTTGAATTGATATTTCTGGAGGCCGAGATATGCTCACTATTTTCGATCAACTCTTTCTGCTTGCCTTACACGAAGAAAAATGCACCATCCTGCCATTCACAGTCGACCGGTTAGTATCCGGCCTGGGCGGAGGCATTCTGGCTGAACTGATCCTGCTCGGAAAAGTGCAGGTTGGCGGGTCGCGCAAATTAGAAGTGACGGATGCCACCCCTACTGAAGACAAGGTCCTGGACGATGCAATCGGGCAACTGCAAAAGCTGAAACACACCCGCAAGACAATCTATTGGGTGAAACACCTCTTGGGTAACTCTCGCTTGCTGCGTAAAAAGATGCTCCAGCGGCTGGTGAAAGCTGGGGTGCTTATCCAAGGGGAAGAAGAATTTACCTGGACAGCACCATACGCCGATTCGCCTCTCCCGAATGCCAGCGCCAAGTATCTGCTCAAGAGCCGCTTGAGAGAAGTGGTGTTGACCCGCGGGGAAGCAGAAATCCGCGAGCTAACCTTGCTCAGCCTGGCAAAATCCAGCATGCTGCTAAACCTGCTTTTCACCAAGGATGAACGCAAAATCGCCCGCGATTGGATCTATACCGCCCTGATGACCCAGGCGATGAAAGACCCACTGGCCCAATCTCTGCAGGAAATTGATGTGGCGGTTGAAACGCTGACCAACAACGCCTGAGGTATCCATTATTATTAATCCACACCGCCTGGCAGCTTTCATGCCAGGCGGTATTGTTTATATAGAACCTCAATCCATCCCGACGGCGAAATGGTCAAAACGCGGGTATAATTTTGCCAGATCAACGGTCTAAAATGCCTTCTTCTCCCTGATCAGATTTGGATTGGAGCGTATGATGCCTCTATCGGTTGGACAGGTGATACATGAACGGTACCGCATAGCTGGTCTGCTTGGTCAGGGCGGCATGGGAGCAGTCTACCGCGGCTGGCACCTGGCGCTAAAAGTTCCTGTGGCGATCAAAGAAAACCTGGATGCTTCGCCAGAAGCGCAGCGCCAATTTGAGAAGGAAGCGCAAATCCTGGCGCGTTTGTCTCACCCCAACCTGCCGCGAGTTACTGATTACTTTTTCATCCCTGGGCAGGGACAATACCTGGTGATGGATTACGTTGAAGGCGATAATTTGGAAAGCATCGTGCAGAAGCAGGGTTTGCAGCCCGAAGCTCAGGCGTTGGCCTGGATGGAGCAGATCTGCGACGCCCTGGCTTACCTGCACAGCCAGCCACAGCCCATCATTCACCGGGATATCAAACCCGCCAATGTCAGGATTACCCCGGCTGGCAAAGCCATGCTGGTGGACTTTGGGATTGCTAAGGTCTTTGACCCGCACCTGGCTACCACGGTGGGCGCTAAGGCGGTCACCGCCGGGTACAGCCCGCCCGAGCAATATGGCGGGGGAAAAACCGATCAACGCTCGGATATTTATTCGCTCGGCGCCACCCTGTACACCCTGCTCACGGGATGGATCCCCCCTGAAAGCACCGAACTGGTTGTAGGAGCTGCCAGCCTGCAAACCCCCAGAAAAATCGTACCCGGCCTCAGCCCGCGTGTCGAGCAGGTGGTGTTGAAATGCATGGAAATCTCCCAATCGCAGCGCTACCAGCAGGCCGAACAGGTGCGTGCGGACCTGGCGAAGCCCACCGCTGCCCGCCCGTCCATGCTGCCTTCGTTCAAGACTCACAAAGTTGCCTCCGAAAGCGCCGTTTCTGCAGCCCAAGCAACCCCTGCTGCACCCACCCCAGCCTCAAGCGGTGCGCCTGCACAAGCTGCTGGCATGAAGCCTGCCAGGATTGGATGGGCCAGTATTCTGGGTTACGGCATCGCCGGGGCGCTCTGGCCGCTGCTGCAAATTCCCATGTTCGAATGGGGTGGCTTCGGCGATGATCTGGTTTTGATCATCTCCTGGCTGATTGCTGAAATCGCTTTTATCCTTTTGATTGCAGTCAATCTCCGTAAAGTGCGGTTTGGGCGTCCTACCAACCTGCAAACCGCGTTGGCAGCCTGGTGGCTGGCAGCCACGCTGACGGTGATTTTTGCCTTATATTATGTTTACCTGTTTGTTCCAGGCGAGTACATTTATTATAAGATAGGCGCTTACGCGCTTTTCGACTTTTTCACTGCCTATCTTGACATTCGCGGGACGATACTGGTGACTTTCCTGTTATTATGGGCGCTGCATGCCATCATAGGCCGTTTTGCGCTGAATACTGGGAAGCGCATGCTGAAAAAACAAACCCCATAAAATAAAAAACCCACTGACCTGTCACCAATAAAGGAACAGAAAGTAATGAAAAAGCCATCCCTCTTGCTGATCCTGTGTATCATCCTGCTCACCCTGGCATGCTCATTATCGAGTGGAGACAAACCAGAGCCCCAGGCGACCAAGCCCGAGGCCAATCTGCCGCCTCCACCCACTCAGGCAGCCGGCGCGCTCGAAGCGACCCTGCCGCCTGCAGTCCCAGAGAAACGCCTGGTGGAGCTGCGCCAATGGGCTATTTCTGCTGAAGCCAGCAGCCAGCGGGGTGAAGAGTCCCCATATTCGGCCATGCAGGCGACCGGTAAGCCAAATGCGGAGGGCTGCGGCGAATCGCCCTGGGCCTGGGCGCCTTATTATGACACGCGCGATGAATATCTCGAGCTGCGCTATGCTCGCAAGGTCATCCCAACGCAGATCAATATCTACCTCAACCTGGATCCATCGGCGGTGAGCGAGGTGTGGGTGTTTGCTGAACCCGGCGGCACCACCACCGTGTACGAAGCTGAGCCGCAGCAGACCGCCTGTCCTTACGTACTGAGGATAGATCTGCAGGGGGTTGATTACCAGGCGGATACCCTGCGGGTCTACCTGGGGCAGGAGAAGTATGGCAAGCTCAACCAGGTGGATGCGGTCGAACTGGTCGGCCTGGTCGAAGGCGAGGCGGGCCTGGAGCCGACCGCGGCCCTCGAACGCACGCCCCCTCCAGGTCTGACCCCCGCCCCGACCAAGGGCGGTGAGCCCACGATCATTGCTCCAATGGAAGGCGGCGGGGCTAAATTCGACCCAGCGGAGTGGAGCTTCACCTCATTCAACACCTCAAACGGCCTGCCCGAGAACCTGATCAAGGATGTGGCTGTGGGACTGGATGGCGTTCTATGGGTTGCTACAGGCAACAAAGGCGTGATGAGCTTCGATGGAAACGTCTGGAAGTCCTACACACCTGAAGAAGGCCCGCAGGTGAACTACGCCAATGCCATCGCGGTAGCGCCAGATGGGGCGATCTGGTTTGCCGGTTATGGATTGGCCCGCTATGATGGCAGCAGTGTGACAAAGTACCTGGCGGAAGATGGATTGCTGGACAATGCCCCCAAGGCAATGGCATTTGCGCCAGATGGTAGCCTGTGGGTTGCCAATGCCAGCGGTGTCTCACACCTGGAGGGCAGCCAATGGACAACCTATCCGAAGTCCACCGGCATCCCTGAGTCAAATATCGAAGATATCGCAATTGCTCCAGATGGCGGCATCTGGCTAGCGACTGGCGCGGGGGCAGCCCGCTTCGATGGCGGCGCCTGGAAGGTGTACACCAAAGCAGATGGGCTGAGCATGGATGGTCTATACGAAGTTGAAATTGCAGCCGATGGGAAGCTGTGGATTGGGACTGGAGGCCAGGGGGCGCTGCGTTTTGACGGCGGCAGCTTCAGCCTGTTCCGCGATGAGGGTGGATTATCCATGTGGTACGTCAACGATATCACCCTGGCGCCGGACGACGGGCTGTGGTTTGCCGCCACCGGCTATGGGGTTTACCGCTTCGATGGGATCAACTGGCTGCACTTCAGCACCGCGGAAGGTCTGGTCTCGGACTGGGTGGATGCCATTGCGGTCGCCCCGGATGGCACAATCTGGTTTGCCACCCGCGACGCCGGCATCTCCAGGTTGGCAAAAAAGTAAACTGGCAAGCATCTGAGTAAGGTATAATTCCCAGTAGCAGCATACCCTCTTTAATGCAGAGGCAAACCGCATGGATTATTCCAGCGAAATCCAAACCTGGCGAAAAAATTATGAGCAGCAGCTCTCAGCTCCAGACAGCTGGCTGGCGATCTCTGCCCTGGTGTGGCTGAAGGAAGGCGAGAACCGTTTTGGCACCGACCCCACCAGCGAGGTGGTTCTGCCGCCCAAGTCCGCCCCCCGGCTGGCAGGCATCTTCCGCTACCAGCAGGGCGAGGTGACCCTGGAGGCTGCTCCTGGGACAAAAATGACCATCAACGATGAAGCCATTTCCAGCCGGGTGATCAAATTGAACGATTTCGGCGCCTCCGAATGGATTGTGCTGAACGATCTGAAAATATCCATCATCCAGCGCGGCGTACGCATGGGGGCGCGCATCTATGATAAGAACAACCCGGCGCGCAAGGCCTTTGCCAGCCTGCGCTGGTTCCCCATCGAAGAAGCCTACCATCTGGAGGCTAATTTCATACCTTTTGATACCCCGCGCATGATCCCGATCACCAATGTGATCGGAGACACCTCCGAGGAGGCCTGCCCAGGCCGTGTAGAATTTGTGTGGAATAAGCAGCCCTGCCGCCTGTATCCGCTGACAGATGGGGATGGCTTATGGTTCATCTTCAAGGACGCCAGCAATGGGGTGATGACCTATGCTGGAGGTCGCTATATGAGCACCGATGGGCCCAAGGATGGCAAGGTGATCCTGGACTTTAACAAAGCCCACAACCCTCCCTGCGCCTACACCGATTTCGCCACCTGCCCGATGCCGTCGGAAGAGAACCGCTTGTCCGCGCCGATCATGGCAGGCGAATTCAAGTTCCACTAATCCTCAGTCTCTCACTTCCAGTTCGACGAACTGGTAGCGGGTGTTCCCGTCCATATCCTCGACGAAAACGCCCAGCAGATAACTGCCTGTATACGCATCGTAGACTTTCATGGTGAATGGATTGCCGCTGTAGGATAGCATTCCCCCTTCGTATTCGTCAAGAGGAAGGCCGCTGAGGTTCAGACAAAAGTTCGGACATTTGGGTAAACCAAGCTCCGAAAGGTAGTAAGAGCAGCCTCCAGGACAGCGGTTTTCTGTT
>JAFGQI010000113.1 GCA_016935755.1 Anaerolineales bacterium | reverse complement strand
GGCTGCGGTGGGCTTCGTCGGCGATGACCACGATGTTGCGCCGGTCGGAGAGCAGCGGGTAGCGGTCGCCCTTTTCATCTGGAAAGAATTTCTGCACGGTGGTGAAGACCACCCCGCCTGCATTGACGCGCAGCAGCTGGCGCAGGTCGGCCCGGTCACGCGCCTGGACGGGCTGCTGGCGCAGCAGCTCCTGGCAGCGTGAGAAGACGCCGAAGAGCTGGTTGTCCAGATCGATGCGGTCGGTGAGCACTACCAGGGTGGGGTTGTGCATCTCGGGGTGCAGGATCACCCGCCCGGCGTAGAAGGCCATGGTCAGGCTCTTGCCCGCCCCCTGGGTATGCCAGATCACCCCCACGCGCTGGTCGCCCGGCTCGCCGCCGGGGAACTGGCGGGAGAGATAGCGCCCGGCTGGCTCGCGCGCCGCGACCTTGCGGCAGGCGCGCAGCGTCTCCTGCAGGGCGACATTGACGGCGTGGTACTGGTGGTAGCCAGCCATCTTCTTGAGCAGCTTGCCGCTGCCGTCGTCCTCGAAGACGATGAAGTAGCGGATCATATCCAGGAAGCGGCGCGGCTCGAAGACCCCTTCCAGGGCCACCTGCAGCTCGGAGAGGGAGTGGCTGGCGATTCCCTCGCCGGTGATGGTGCGCCAGGGCAGGAACCATTCCTTATTGCCGGTCAGGCTGCCCAGGCGCGCCTGCAGGCCGTCCGAGATGAACAGGGCTTCGTTGTAAGTGAACAGGGAGGGGATTTCCTGCTTGTAGGTCTGCAGCTGATGGTAGGCCTGCCAGATGGTGGCCTTTTCATCGGCAGCGTTCTTCAGCTCGAAGACCGCCAGGGGCAGCCCGTTGACGAACAGGACGATATCTGGGCGGCGGTTGTGCTTGTTCTCCACCACGGTGAACTGGTTGACCGCCAGCCAGTCGTTGTTCTCAGGCTGGTCGAAATCCAGCACCCGCGCCTGCAGGCCCGCCAGGGTGCCATCCGGGCGGGGGATTTCCACCGTGACGCCCTCCACCAGCAGGCGATGGAAGCGCCGGTTGCAGGCTTCCAGGCTGGGGGCGTCCAGGCGGGTGAGCCTGCGGAAGGCGTCTTCCAGGGCCTGGGCGGGCAGGCCGGGGTTCAGGCGGGCCAGCGCCTGGCGCAGGCGGCCCTCCAGGATCACCTGGGCGTAGTCCTGGCGCTCCGCCTCAGGGGTCTCCGGGGCGATATCCAGGCCGGATAGGGTGGTGTAGCCCAGGGCTTCCAGCCATTCCAGGGCGGCATGTTCGACGATGGATTCGGTGAACGATGCACCGCTCATGATATTTCAGGAAGTGGCTTCTGGATCGGTTGGTTTTTCAGGAGGAAGGTAATAAACAAAGAATGGGATACTGGCTGCTGAATGCCATATCTCTTCCCCTTCATTTTGAAATTCAACCAAGAAGGTATAACGCCCTGGGCCGGATAACTGTAGCCCTCGTCCAATGACACGATGGCGGAAGAAAGCTGCTTCAGATAAATCTAGTTTTGTTGTGCTGATGGATTTGGTATCGCCGGAGGGCTGAATGTAAGATACACGAGTTTCACCCTGTGCGGGGGAGTGACTGGCGTCTTGGACCCATAAGGAGATGATCTCAAAAGGTATAGGTAAATTGATAATTTTTCCTTGATCAGCAATTACCTGGATCGATTCTAGGATATTAAATAAGCTAATCCTATTTGAATCAGAATCGATGCTTGAACCCTGACACAAAACTGACCAGACATGTTGAATCATTGGACAATCTCTTTCTGATCATAAACCACCGAGAAATTACTATAAAGGCTGCTGGTTGGCACTGACCAGTTAAACGCAGGAATGGTCGTTTTTATCTGTTCAGTAATCGTAACAATCAGAACAGGAGAGGGACGGAAACTTCCATGCTCTGAGAAATTAATATCAACATCCAGCACCTTGCAGATTGATTGAATCACCCGCAGGGTTGGATTAGCCAAACCGGCCTCAATGCGCGAAATATTTGCCTGCCGAGTACCCACCCGACGAGCCAGTTCGGTTTGCGACCAGCCCTTTTTCAGCCTGGCATTCAGAATGGCGTCTGCCAGGGCAAAAGGCAGGCGCAGCTCTTCTTCTGCCTGACGGTACTCTGGATCAGCTTCAAGCTGGCGCCAGTAATCTTCGGCTTTCATTTTTTCTGCTCCTCTTTTCGCCGTAAGTAATCTACTCGGTACTCAATCGCCTGATCTATAGCAGGATCTGGGGTTTTTTCGCCCTTCTTGTGTAAGCCATTTGTAAATACGATCGTGCCTCGATCATAGAAAAAATATAATATTCGGAATTGGCCATTGCGAGTCCTTACACGCAATTCATATATGTCATCTCGCAAGTAAGCCACATAAGGTCGACCTAAGGCGTAGCCTTTTTCAGATAGCAGCTTTCTAGTCCGATCGATAAAAGGCAAATCGGTTTTCTTATTCAATCCGTCCAGGAACTCCTGTACCGGACAGCGGCCATTGGCTTTCTCGTAGAGATCTATCTCCCACATGGTCGCTCCTGGTCAGGCTCTGTAATGTATTATAGTATATATGCTATAAAATGATAGCATTTTGATGCCCTTTTGTCAATCGAAAGGTGTACTCTCTCATAATCTCTATAAAATGGATGAGCGGCGTTACGCTCACGATAATCATTTCAGTTTATCCTTCATAGCGCGGCCGCAAGCGCAGATGCAGAAAGGCTTCCAGCAGCGAGAGGAGTTCCCTCTCTCGCTGAGACGATAATAAAATATTAACCCGGCTCGTGGATGCCTTCATCCATTCTCCAGGATCGTTGCGCTTGAAACCCGCTACTTTCCGCATTTTGGGATCACTGGCCAATGATCCAGCTAGCGTGCTTGGAGCATCGCCGTTGTAATGCTGGTAGCAATAACGCGCCGCTGATTTCGGGCCAACCTTGCCTATTTTCAGCCAGACCCCATCGCCCCAAAAGCCATAGACCGCCATTTTTCCGGCGGGTAGATGGGTGGGCGGGCGGTGCGGGGCGGGTAAATATTCAACCTGGATTTCCGCCCGGGCGATTGGGTTGCCAGCCAGTTCCGCCACACTGATAAAGGCGTCAAGCGCATGTTCGATTTCCTCACGCCAATCGCTCACAGACCAGCCTCCACCAGGAACCGCTCAGCCTCCCTCACACGCAGCTGGCCGGAGATCAGCCTAGGCAAGAGCACATCGCGCAGGCTTGCCAGAGTGCTGGATTGCTGGGTGTTATTCAGAATTCTAAGCATAATTGGTTGAACCAATGAGTGAAATGAGTTCATGATATCTACTGGTGGACGATTAATGCTTGTATCGCGAAAAGTTTTGGTTGTTATTGTGTCAAAAATTGTTCCGTATGCTTGTTGCTTAAAATGATCTATTAGATCAGACACCAGAAAAAAGATAAAAAAATCACAAATGCTATCTTTAGCCTTGACACCATAATTGGTCTGGTTCATTGCCTGAGGTGGTCAAGGTTTTTTGACAAAAAAGTGACATGATTTAAGGTGGATTCCTCCTCTCTGAATTCTTTAACATTTGTTGTGCCG
>JAFGQI010000112.1 GCA_016935755.1 Anaerolineales bacterium | reverse complement strand
GACTCTGTTTGTCAGCGATGAAAAAAGCGCCATCCAGTGGCTGCGCCAGCGTCTGGACCCGGCCCTGGGCGGGCAGCTGCAGACCCGCCAGGATATCATCCCCGATTTCCAGCGCCAGCTGCACCAATCCCGCCACGAGGCCCTGCCCGAGCTGGATGTGATCCTGGAGCAGAACTTCTTGATGGATGAATCTGGCCGCTGGCGCACCCCGGATCCCACCCATGCGGGTGACCTGGAAAAGCTGCGCCAGCGCGCCCTGCTGCGCGAGTTCAAAGGCTACAGTGAAGGCCGCGGGCGGCTGCGCCAGTTCCGCAGCGAGGCGGCGCGGGCGGGCTTCGCCGAGGCCTACCGGCAGCGCGATTTCGCCACGATCCTGCGGGTGGCCGAGCGCCTGCCTGAAGCTGTGCTGCACGAAGACCCGGATTTGCTGATGTATTACGATGCGGCGATCTTGAGAACAGAGAAGTAATCACCACGGAGACACAGAGATCACAGAGAAGAGCTTTGTCTTATAATTTTGCTGAGGAGATGTTATGCTCTATGAACAGGATTTGACTGGCAAGATTATTGGTGCAGCAATCGAAGTACACCGCCACCTCGGTCCAGGACTTCTGGAGTCTGCTTATCAGATCTGTCTGGGGCGCGAATTAGAATTGAGAGGCATCCAGTTCGAACGCGAAAAATCTCTCCCAATCGAATATAAAGGTGAACGCCTCGACTGCGGCTATAGGTTGGATTTTATCGTTGAACAAAAGTTAATTGTCGAGCTCAAATCAGTTGACAAACTGCTGCCCATTCACGATGCTCAGGTACTGACCTATCTAAAACTCACGGGTTGTAAGGTTGGCTTGCTGATCAATTTCAACGTTCCGGTACTCAAAGATGGTATTCACAGGCTTGTTTTGTAAAGCTCAGTGTTCTCTGTGTCTCTGTGGTGAATGATGCTCTCTCACCTTCTCGATCTCTTTCCTGCTCACACCCACCCGCTCACCCTGGTCAGCGATGTAGATGGGCTGCTGGCGGATGAAAACACTCTGGCGGCGTTGATTGCACGGGGCTTTACCCTCATCCAGGAGGCTGACCCGATCCTGCTGCGCTGCCGCGCCGAACAGGCCCGCCCCTTTACCTCCCAGAATCCGCTGATCATCATCACTGCCGATGCGCTGGAAACGCTGCCCTATGACCTGTGGCAGCAAGGCCACCGCCTTTCACTGGATTTGCCCAGCTACTTTCCAAACCTGGCCTACCCCCTCCTGCGCAGCCTCACGCCGCTGCAGCGCGCCCGCCTGGATGAGTCGCCAGCGCCATCCGCCAGGTTAGGCAGGCAAGGCAGTATAGATTATCTGCTGAAGCAGGTCTTTGGCCTGACGCACGAGACGCTGCAATCTCCAGCAGAATTTATTGCCTGGCTGGAGGCGCTTCACCAGCAAGGATTAGCGCCGCTGCCGGAGGCGCTTCTGGCCTGGTTGTTGGAGCAGTTACAAAGCACCCCGGCCTATATGGACTGGCCATTGGGTGAGATGCTGCACTCTCGCCAGGCTTTTACTGATTTTATCCAAAACCAGTGGGAAGCTTACATTCGCCGTAAAGTTGGCGAGCTTGCTGGCGATTACACTCCGATCATGCCGGTCTTGATCCCCTTTCAAAGCGATGCTGTCCTCCAGGATGCCCTGCCGCGCCTGGTGCGCGGCGGCAGCCTGGTTCCGCTGCAAGTCATGCAGCCAGAGAGACTGCCGGAGTGGGCTGCGCCAGCTATCCGCTCATCCAAGGAGGACCCCCGACCCAAGCGAGTAGATGATTTGCAGGCAGCCTTATACGCCTCCCTGACCATCCTGCCGCCCGATTCTCGCTGGGAAGCCTGGGGGCCGATTGCCCGCGCCTGGGCTGAACTGAGCAGCGCCTGGTATTCCCCCGGTTTTCAGCCCATTCCGGCGCAGCAAGTAATGCAGAAACGCCTGCAAGCCGAAATGGATCCTGCCTTCCTGGCCTGGCTGAGCCGCCGCTATGCTCCCCTGGGCGCCCAACGATTGCCCACCCCGCACCATCTGCATCATGTGCCCTATTTCCTGGCTTACCTGCGCAGTCAGGGGACAGTCGAGAAAGTGGTTTTGTTGATTCTGGACGGTTTGTCCCTGGCCGATTGGATGCTAATTGCCCCAGCCTGGCGAGAGCGCCACGCCAGTTGGCGCTTCGATGAGAGTCTGCTGCTGGCGCAAATTCCCACCATCACTTCCATATCCCGCCTGGCATTGGCCAGCGGTTTGCGCCCATCCGAGCTGGCTGCCCCTGGCGCGCCGGGTGATGAAGCCCAGGGCTGGCTCGCTTTCTGGGGGCGCGAGGGCTTGCCAGGGAACGCTATCGCTACTGTTTCGCTGTCCCTCGACCGCTCGGAGCCCCCCTCCGAGATTTCGAACCATCGCCTCCAGGCGCTGTGCCTGATTGATCGTACAATTGATAATCTCATGCACGGCTCGGTATTGGGAGCGGCTGACTTACAAGCCTCTGTGCGCCTGTGGCTGGAGTCAGGGTCCTGCCAAAGTCACAACTCCACCCGGCTTGAAACGCTAATTGACGGGATGTTGGAGCGCGGCTTCACCATTTTTGTCACCAGCGACCACGGCCATTGTGAAGCGCGTGGGATGGGCCAGCCATCCGAAGGTCTAACCGCCCAGACCCGGGGCAAGCGCGCCCGCCTGTACAATGACCGCCGCGCAGCCCAACGTGTCCAGACCAGCTTCCCTGAGACGATCCTGTGGGAGGAAGATGGCCTGCTGCCAGATTCCCTGACGGTTTTGATGCCGGAGGGCCGCCAGGCTTTCACTAGTTTTAACGAAACCGTAGTAACCCACGGCGGGTGTACACTGGATGAGGTGATTGTGCCTTTAGTCAAAATTCAGAAGAGCGATGAAGTATGACAGATAAAGCTATTGGTTTCAACCGGCATGTTTTTCTCGCTTGGCTCGATGAAGCAGCTGCCCTGTGCTGCGCAGGAACTAATTCGGCTGAGGCTCGCGCCCACCTGGAAGCTATCCTGGCGGTGGATACCCAGGGCGCAGAGACGCGCCGTAAAGCCATCGATATTTTGCTCAACATCTGGCTTCACACCAGGCAGATTAATACCTCACTCTGGCAAGATGCCGCCGAAAAATTTAAAAACGGCCCGGCTAGCGAGCGCATCTGGCTGCATTATGGTCTGACTCTGGCAGCCTACCCCTTTGTACGTGAGTGCTTGCGTATCATTGGCCAGTTCGAGCGCGCCGGCAGCACCTTCACCAAAGTTATGCTGCGCGACCGGCTGATTGCCCAGCGCGGCCAGCTTGGTTCGCTTGAGCGGTCACTGCGATATGTTCTGGCTAGTTTACGGCAATGGGGCGTTGTTGCCGAGACGGAGCAGCAACATGTCTATCAGGCCAGTCCCCACGCCTTTTCAACAGACCAGGCAGACCTGGAATTATGGCTTATGGCCTGCGCCTTACATGCTCATCCAGCCGAAGAAATTTCCTTTGCTGATTTGCTGCGCTTGCCTGAGCTATTCCCCTTCCGAATCACAGTGGGGATTGATGCCTTGCGCACGGATGCCAGGTTCCGTGTTCAGCGCCAGGGAAGCGGATGGGAGATGGTCAGGCTGACGTACTAGACTGAGGTCCCCAAGGTCAGGAAAGGGGCTGGATATGAAGAACAGAGCGTGTGCTCAATTCGTCTCCGTTTTGCTGCTCTTCACTGCTATTGGCACCCTTAGCATCCACGCTGCTGCAGCCCGTGCGCCAGCAGCTCCCCAGGCCCTGCCGGGCAGCTTTAACAAACTGGCGCCATTCACCAATGAGACTGGCGCATCCACCAACCCCAACCCGGATCCCTGTGGACCGGTTTACGCAGTCTATTTTCCAGCCCTTGTGCGCTGAAGATGGAAGCGAGCCTGGAATTATGAAACGAACTGCATCTGGAGAAATTTCTCCAGCTTGAAGCGGGCAAACACCCTGGCCCGTTTTTCGGGCAGCAGCGCCAGGGCGGCGTCAGACCCGACCACCTGCGGGTTTATCGCCCGGATCCTTTTGCGCTGGTGAACCATTTCACACCCGCCCTGGGCAAGGATGTTGCGCAGCCAATCCACCTGCTCGCCATAGGAGAGCGGGATGATGATCGTCTCGCCGATATAGGTTGCCATCACCGGGGTGCGGTAGGCCCGGCCGCTTTTCCGGCCGGTATGGCAGATGATCGAGAACGGCCCCAGCCCGCTCTCAGCCAGCGCCAGGGTGAGGTGGTTGAAAACGTGTTTGTTAAAGGTACGAATTCCATCGATGAATTTATTGCGAAGGGAACGAGGCGAAGGTTTTCCCATATCTACAGTATAGCATAGATTGAGAATGCTCAGATCCGGGCAGCTGGTTTACTAACTGGCGTCTCAACATGGATCCACCTTGTCGCCAGGATCGTTCGTGACAACCTGTGGTGCAGGGTCCGGCCGGGTTTGTATCAGTTAAAAATATATCCAGATAATACAAAATTCGGCTGACCAATCTTGCGTCTTTCCAGTAAAATAGGAGTAATAACTGCCCAACACATCCTGCCATCCAACTCAACCGGGCGTTATCCCACCTGCACAAGATAAGCCAGAGATACAACCCTCAACCTGCTGGCTATGGTGGGCAGCCTTCATCCGTGACGACACTCGATCTATAAGGAGCTGCGATGAAAGGTTTACTCTCTCGGATAGCAAAAATTGTGCTAAGCATGCTGCTCATCCTGGCAATCTTGCTGGGCAGCGGGGCAGCCATCCTGCCGCGGCTTTCGTTCCCACGCATCAACGGGGATGTACAGTTGGTTGGGCTGGATGGGCCGGTGGATGTGATCCGCGATACCTACGGCATCCCGCACATCTACGCGACCACCAGCCATGATCTGTTCTTTGCCCAGGGCTACGTGCATGCGCAGGATCGCTTCTACCAGATGGATTTCTGGCGCGCCAGCAGCACGGGTCGCCTGAGCGCGATGTTCGGCAAGGCGCAGACGTCAAACGATGCCTTCATTCGCACGGTCGGCTGGGGACGCATTGCCCAGGAAGAATATGCCAGCCTGGAAGCAGATGCCAGGGCAGCGCTGGATGCCTATGCCGAGGGGGTGAACGCCTACCTGGCCGAACACCAGGGGGAGCGCCTGAGCCTGGAATACGCCATCCTGGGGCTGATCTCGCCCGATTACCACCCCATCCCGTGGGAGGGCTACCACTCGCTGGCCTGGGCCAAGGTGATGGCATATGATCTGGGCGGCAACATGCGGGCGGAGATCGAACGCTCGATCCTGCTCAAGACGCTCAGCCCTGAACAGCTGGCGGAGATCACCCCACCTTATCCAAAAGATATGCCCTATATCCTGCCGGGTTTCAACCTGGGGGCGCAGGCCGCTCCCGCCGAGCTTTTGACCGCTGCGACGCCTGATCTGAGCCAGGCGCTGGAACAGGCTGCTGACCAGCTGGCGCGCCTGGAAAACATCTTTGGGCCGCAGGATGAAACGCTGGGCTCAAACAACTGGGTGATCGGCGGGGAGCGCACGGCGGCGGGTTTGCCCATCCTGGCGAATGATATGCACCTGGGCGAGCAGATGCCGTCTATCTGGTACGAAGTCGATCTGCAGTGCGCACCAGTTGGCCTGGCCTGCCCCTACCAGGTGACAGGCTTCTCCTTCGCTGGCGTACCGGGGGTGATCGTCGGGCACAATGCGCGTATTGCCTGGGGCTTCACCAACGTAGGGCCAGATGTGCAGGACCTGTATGTCGAGAAAATCAACCCCACCAACCCCGACCAGTACGAATACCAGGGGCAGTGGGTGAATATGGAGATCATCGAAGACAGCATCCAGCTGGCAGATGGCACACAGCAGCCGCTAAAGATCCGCCTCACCCGCCACGGCCCGCTGATTACCGAGGTATTTGGCGGTCTGAAGGATTTTGCGGCGCAATCCTCAGCAGAACTGCCGCAGCCGTATGCGATTGCCCTGCGCTGGGCAGCCTTAGAGCAGTTGAAGATAGTGGACGCGGTGCTGGGGATGAACCAGGCGTCCAACTGGGAGGAGTTCCGCCAGGCGGTGCGAGATTTCGGCGCTCCGTCGCAGAATATGGTCTACGCCGACGTGGAGGGCAACATCGGCTACCAGACACCGGGCAACATCCCACTGCGGGCGACGGGACATGATGGACTGCTGCCCGTGCCTGGCTGGAGCGGGGAATACGAATGGCAGGGATATATCCCCTTCGAGCAGCTCCCATACACCTTCAACCCGGCGCAGGGGTACGTAGCGACGGCCAATAACGCCGTAGTGGACGAAACCTACCCCTATTCAATCTCGAAATTCTGGGCCTACGGACAGAGAGCCCGGCGCATCGTTGACATGATCGAGCAGGCTCCGGGGCTGATCAGCCTGGATTATATCGCCAGGATGCACGGAGATAATAAAAACCTGAACGCCGAAGCGCTGGTTCCACTGCTTCTGCAGATCCCGCTAGATGACAGCCGGTTAGTAACGGCGCGCGACCTGATCCAGGACTGGGATTACCAGGACGGGATGGATTCGGCCGCCAGCGCCCTTTTCAATGTCTTCTGGAAGCACCTGCTGACAGCGACATTCTGTGACCAGCTGCCTGAGCGCTACTGGCCAGGCGGCGGGGGGCGCTGGTTCCAGGCGGTTGAAGAGCTGGCGGCGGAACCGCAGAACGCCTGGTGGGATGACCTGGGGACCGGCGGGCAGGAGGGGCGGGATGAGATCTTTGTTCAGGCTTTCGCTGCTGCAGTCGGCGAATTAGAAAACCTGCAGGGCAAAGACCCCACAAAATGGAACTGGGGCGACCTGCACACTGTCACCTTCCACCACCCCAGCCTGGGACAATCGGGCATTGGCTTGATCGAAGCGATCTTCAACCGCGGCCCGGCGCGCACAGCGGGCGGCAGCGATATCGTCAACGCCACCGGCTGGAGCGCGACGCACGGCTACATGGTCGGCTCGGTGCCTTCCGAGCGGATGATCGTCGACCTGAGCAACTTTGACCAGACCCGCTCGGTGATCACCACCGGGCAGTCAGGGCACGCCTACCACTCGCATTACACGGACCAGATCGATCCCTGGCGGCTGATCCAGTACCACCCACTGTACTGGTCCCGCGAGCTGGTAGAGGCCCACCAGGAGGGTTGGCTGCGGCTCAGGCCGTGAGGGTAAATCGCTCAACCCAACCAGCGGACGAGGAAGTATTTGCCGGGCTGGGGCTGATAGCCCAGCTTCTGGTTGATCGCCAGGATGAGGGCATTAAGTGATGCGATTCAATTCTCTATATGACTTCAAGCCCAATCTGGCGCAAGTAATTGAAAGTTCCGTCATAAAGTGATGGCAAGCGAGTAATATCTGTTTCATCTCCGCGTGGAACGAAAATCACCATCCCCTGACGGGCGCGTGTCAGGAGCACGCGGTAGGAATTTTTTAGGTATAGCCGACGAGTTTCGTCATTCACAGACTGCCATTTACTGCCTTTGAATGCTTTATAATCCCAATTGCCACTAATATAGCGTAAATCGGCATCCCAGGCAACCGCGGTCCAATCCAGTTCCAGGCCTTGAATATCAAATTCAGTAGCGACATCTTCCAGAGCATACGATGAGCGGATATCCTGGAGTTCTTTCAGAAACCAGTGTTCGACATCAATATCCGCTTTGACAAAGATTCCATCAGGACGCAGGCGGATCGCACCAGAACTGGCAAGTAAACCGAAACGCTCGCTGCCGCGCGCCTGCTGGCGCAACCATCTTCGGGCACATTCCAAGTCCCGAGTCAGAAAGATGGGGTAAGTGAAGTATATAGAACATGCGAAACCGCCCGGCATACACCGGGCGGTTTCTGGGAACGATGTGGGATCATGGCTGGCGGAGAGGGTGGGATTCGAACCCACGGTGGACACAGGGTCCACAACGGTTTTCGAGACCGCCCCATTCGGCCGCTCTGGCACCTCTCCGGTTGACTTGCGGGGGATATTATAGCAAAGATTAGCTTAAATTTCCACCGTAGTATGCGGAGCCGGGTAATAGACCTGCTCCAGGCCGCTCTCCACCAGGCGGGAGCGGAAGGCGTCGGCTGCGGTAGGCTCACCGTGAACCAGGAAAATGCGTTTCAGGCTGCTGCGGGTGGCCTGGACATAATTGAACAACATATTCTGCCCGGCGTGCGCCGACAAACCGCCGATGGTGGCGACCTCGGCGCGGCGCTGGTACACCTCGCCAAAGATCTTCACCCGTTCTTCCTTGTCCGCCAGGCGGCGGCCCAGGGTGTTGGGCGCCTGCCAGGAAACGATCAGCACCGTGTTGAGCGGGTTTTCGATGTTGTTCTTCAGATGATGCAGGATGCGCCCCGCCTCCGCCATGCCCGAAGCGGAAATGATCACCATGGGATCCTTACGCTCGTTGAGCGCCTTTGATTCCTCCACCGAGCGGGTATACACCAGCCGGTCGAAGCCCAGCACAGTGCGGTGGCGTTCCTGGGCGATAAAGTCACGCGTTTCCTGGTCGAAGCATTCCGGGTGGGCCTTGAATACGTCAGAGGCGTTGACCGCCAGAGGGCTGTCCACGATCACCGGGATGTTGGGGACCTCGCCGCTTTCGATCATCTGGTGCAGGTTGTAGACAATTTCCTGAGTGCGACCCACAGCGAAGGCCGGGATGATCACCTTGCCGCCGCGCTGGATGGTTTTCACCACCACGTCGCGCAGCTCATCAAAAGCCTGCTGCGGGTCGCGGTGCAGCTTATCGCCATAGGTGCATTCCATCAGCAGGGTCTCGGCGTCTTCGGGCAGGCGGGGGTCGCGGATCAGCGGCAGATCGCGCCGCCCAATATCCCCTGAAAACCACAGCCGGGTCTTCTTTTTCTTTTCTTCGATATCCAGCACCACTGCCGCCGAACCAAGGATGTGCCCGGCGTCGACGAAGCGCACGGTCACCCCCGGGAGCAGCTGGAAGGGCTGGTCATAGTCCGCAGGTTCAAAGAGCTGGCCGGTCTCCTCCGCGTCAGCAATGGTATACAGCGGCTCCACCGGCGGCTCGCCCTTTTTACGATGCTTCTTGTTCACGTATTCGGCATCTGATTCCTGGATATGGGCCGAATCCAGCAGCATGATGCGCGCCAGATCAATGGTAGCAGGTGTGGCGTAGATGGGCCCATTGTAGCCGCTCTTCACCAGGTTGGGCAGGTTGCCGCTGTGGTCGATATGGGCATGTGAGAGGAGTACAGCTTGTATATAGGCCGGATCGAAGCGAAAAGTGCGGTTGATTTCAAAAGCATTCTTCCGGCTGCCCTGGTACATGCCGCATTCCAGCAGGATCCTTGTGCGATTGATCTCGATGAGATGTTGAGAACCGGTAACAGTCTGGGCTGCGCCGTGAAAGGTGATTTTCATGTTGTTTTCCTTGCTGTCAGAGTGGTGAGAATCTGGGGGCCGAAATGCTCCAACCTCCAGGGAGTATCAGTGAGAAGATCAGTCAGTTCTTCCATGCTGCGGGGCGCTTGCTCCGCCAGGGTAATCAGCATGTCGCGCGGCAGCACAACATCTGAAGCCACCCCCATTTGCTCAGCGGCAGCCTTACGCCATCGCCGCAAAGCATCCATCCGCCGCAGGAAAGCCTCGCTGGGCCTGGTGGAGCGCGGCGGGAAAAGCGGCTCGGCCTGCAATCCTCGCTGCACCGCCTGAAGGAGCTGAGCGCCATGCCGCCGCAGCTGCCCACTGGACATCCCGGGCAGCTGGCTGAGAGCTGCCTGATCTTCGGGTAAGTGGGCCGCGATCGAGAGAAGAGTATGGTCGCCAATCACCTTGAACAAGGGCCGGTTGTGCGAGCGGGCGACCTGGTCGCGGTAGCGGCAAAGCTCCAGCAGCACAGCCGCCTGCTGCGGCTGCAGATCGTAAGCGCCGCTGATGCGCCAGCAGTCTGGGGTTTTATCTTCCGCCGGAAGGCGACCATTATCGCCCAGCGCTTTGAGCGAACTCAGGCGGGCGAAATCTTCCGCTGCCAGTTCCCACAAATCACGCTGCTGCAGTTCCAGGTACAGGCGCTGGCGCAGCGGGATCAGGTGTTGGGTGTCATGGCGGGCGTATTCCAGCAGGTCCGGGGGCAAGGGGCGCTGTCCCCAGTTCGCCCGCTGGTAGCGCTTATCCATGCTAAGCCCAAACTGGCTCTCCAGGATGCTGCCCAGCCCCAGCGCTTCCCAACCCAGGATGCGCGCCGCCACCATGGTGTCAAACAGATTGGTAAATTCAAAGCCGAAGTCTCGATGCAGACAGATGAGATCGTATTCGGCGGCATGGAACACCTTTTCGATTTTGGGCGAAGCGAATAAGGCAGCCAGGGGGGACAAATCTTTCAGAGCCAGCGGGTCTACCAGGTAATCGGCCTGCAGCGTGGAAAACTGAATCAGGCAAACCTGCTCGCGATAGGCAAACAGGCTGTTCGATTCGGTGTCGACCGCCAGGATGGTCTCCTGGTGGAGCGCATCCACCAGGCGCCGCAGCTCTGCCGGGTGGGTGATCAGGGCAGGAGTTTGTTCAGCCATGGTTTTTACAGAATATGCTCATTATAGCCGGAAATCTCCCCCTCAACGCTGCTTTTCCATCACCAACCCATCTTCCCCATCCTGATAATAACCATACCAGACATCAATCTTGCGATACCCTTCAGAAAGGTACAACTGGATGGCGGCAAGGTTCGAGGCGCGCACGCTCAAGCGGATGGTTGGCACCACAAGCTGCGCTTCGCAAGCCAGCAGCAAGGCCCTGCCGGTACCCTTGCTCTGGTGCTCAGGGAATACACCGATGGTCGCAATCCAGGCGATATGTTCTGAAGGACGCACATCTGCAGCGATGAAACCCACCATACTGCCTTCAATCACGGCTTTCAACCGCACCACGTTCGGCAAGGTCAGCACACCGATCAGATCCCAAAGCGGCCAGGCATCCTTTGGAAAGCAAGCCTGCTCCAGGCGGCGCAGGATATTTAAATCGCGCCAGCTGGCCTGTTCGATGACCACCCGGCTGTGTGACTCAGCGGAGACAAGGGTGCCGTTCACAGCCATGTTTTGCCGATAACTGCATGCGCAGCTCGCCGCCAGCGGGCTGCGCATGCCAGATTGGAACAGGTGAGATTACTCTTTACGGCTCTGCAGGAAGCTATCCAACAGGCTGGTGAACTCCATCGGGAAGATGTACTTGGTCGATGGGCCAGCGCCAATAGCTTTGAGGGTCTCAAAGTACTGCAGGGTCATCGTCTTGGGATCGACCGTCTGGGCAACAGAGAAGATCTTCTCCAAAGCTGCGGAGAAGCCCTCTGCCCGCAGCAGTTGAGCCTGGCGTTCGCCCTCAGCGCGCAGGATGGCGCCTTGCTTCTCGCCCTCTGCCCGCAGAATGTTGGATTGTTTTTCGCCCTCGGCCACGTTGATGGCTGCTTCACGCGTACCGGTCGACTCGGTCACCACGGCGCGGCGGATACGCTCGGCGGACATCTGCCGGTTCATGGCATCCTGCACCTCACGCGGCGGGATGATCTCGCGGATTTCCACGTTGGTCACTTTGACGCCCCAGCGCTCGGTGACCTCATCCAGGCGGGTGCGCAGCATATTGTTGATATGCTCGCGCTCTGACAGCACCTCATCCAGCATAATGCCGCCAATGACGGCGCGCAAGGTAGTCGTCGCCATACCCTGGGCTGCCGCCTCGAAGTTGCCGACCTGCAGCACGCTCTCGGTGGGATCAAGGACTTTGTAATACCACAGGAAGTCGATCGAGATGGGGGCGTTATCCTTAGTAATCGAGGTCTGGTGAGGGATTTCCCGCACCTGCTCGCGCAAATCTGTTTTCACCGCCCGGTCGATAACCGGGATCAGCAGGACCAGCCCTGGGCCTTTTGCGCCAACGCAGCGACCCAAACGGAAGACCACCAGGCGTTGATACTCGTTTACGATGCGAATAGAATTGGCCAGGAAGACAAGCACGATGAGCACGACGACGCCGATCAGGCAGGTGAGCAAAGTTGTTGCATCCATATTTTTTCCTCCAGAAATAAATGAGTGGATAGAACCTGATCGCGCCGCCTATTCCTCGGCTTCGACGACCAGGACAAAACCTTCACGGGCAACCACACGCACCTGGGTGCCCTTTGTAATGGGCCGGTCGCTGCGGGCGCTCCATAGTTCTGCGCCTACCTGCACCGAGCCTTCTTCATCGATACGTGTCCGGGCTTCACCAATGGCTCCGATTAATATGCTCAGGTCATGACTGGGCTGAGCCAGGGTGGCTTCCAGTGTTTTGCGTGTCGCCAGCCAGAAAAAACTCGCTGATAGCAGCGAAACCACCGCTGCCAGGGCAGGGTGCACAGCAGGGGTCCACCAGGTTTCGCCCCGAAACAGAAAGGCCGACCCCACCACCAGCGCCAGGATGGAGACCAACAACAGGATCACCTGTTTGGGACGGCGTATGGCTGAAACAAACAGCACTGCGCCAATGACCAGCAAGGCCAACGCCCAGTAATTGAATGGCAGGTTGTAAACGCTCCAGCCTGCCAGCAGCAGGGCAAACAGCGCTCCGATTTCCAAAACCCCGGTTCCCGGGCTGAGCAAGGCCAGCACTGCAAAGACAAGGCCGCCTGCCAGGAGCATGTAGGCGATATTCGGATTGAGCAGGAAGTCCATCATTTTTGCCTTTCCCTGACACTATTCAAGTAGTATCTGCATCATTATACATCGAAAGGATGAGGGTGAAAGGCGATTCCACCCACAGATAGGTGAAAATCCGCAATAGAGGATCGGGGCAGCGTGGTATGATTGAAATATTGAGATCTTGACCAATGAGGCAATAAAGCGATGATTGACCTGACGATTAACTCCGATCTGGCGCGTTCGATCCTGAGCAATTTTATCCACAGTGAAATCACCCAGGCGGGTTTCTCGCACGCAGTTATTGGCCTGTCGGGTGGGCTTGACTCAGCGCTCTCTTGCTATCTGGCAGTCGAAGCGCTGGGGCCACAGAATGTGCTGGCAGTGCGCATGCCTTATATAACCTCTAATCCGGACTCGCTCGAGCATGCTCAACTGGTGATTGACGCCCTGGGGGTGCAGTCACTGACCATCCCCATCACCGAGATGGTTGACCCTTTGCTGGCGCGTTTCCCGGAGATGAGCAATATACGCCGGGGAAATATCATGGCGCGCGCCCGCATGATCATCCTGTATGACCAATCCGAGGCCTTTCATGGGCTGGTGGTGGGGACAGGCAACAAGACCGAAATCTTGTTGGGCTATACCACCCTATATGGAGATTCAGCTTGCGCGCTGAATCCGCTGGGAGATCTATATAAAACTCAGGTGCGGCAGCTTTCTCGCGCCATGGGCATCCCGGCTGCGCTGATTGAAAAAGCCCCCTCGGCGGACCTGTGGCTGGGGCAGACGGATGAAGGCGAGCTGGGTTATACCTATGCTGAGGTAGACCAGCTTCTGTACCTGCTCATTGATCAGGCTCGCAGCCCAGAAGAATGCGTAGCGGCGGGTTTTACGAAGGAATTTGTGCGTAAAGTAGTCGACCGCGTGGAGCGCAACCACTTCAAGCGCACCCTGCCGCCGATCGCCAGGCTGAACACCCGCACGACCAGCTGAGGTTTCCTTTCTCTTAGAGATTGGGGAAGCCAGGTTCCAGGATCTATCTGAAGGACTCGATCGCCTGGTTCAGATCGGTGAAGATTTGGAAGAACCGGTTGAGTCCGACCATTTCAAGCACTCTTTGCACATTCGGCTGTGGGTTAAGCAGCTTCATATTTTTCTGGAAACCCTTATCAATATCCCGGTCAATCGCATGCGCCGTCTCCCAACCCGAGGCGGAGGGCGTCTCGCCGCGCAATAGCAGCGCAGCGGTATGCAGCGCTACAATACCAGAGCTGCTCATGTAGGGAACATCGCTCAGGTCAAGAAGCATAAGACGCATACCCCCATGGTACAGCTCACGAGCGCGCTCAATCAGCAATGTGTAGCTGGAGGCGTCAATGGCCCCATGCGGCTTGACGATTGTCACCAAAGCCTTGCCCTGATTTTGAAGAACATCAATTTCCATTGGTTCATCTCCTGGCGAAAAAGATTTCATTCAGGTATATTCACCTGAGCGATCAATAGGTATTATTCAACAGCCAGCGATAAATGCAGCTGCTCCCATTCTTTCATGAGCTCATCCAGCTCATTTTGCAGGCGGACATAATCCCGGCCCAGCCTCAAGACCTTGGCAGGGTCGTCAGGCGGATGCTCGAGCTTTCGTGAGATAGAGGCCAGTTCTTCTTCCAGAGCGGAGATCAAGCCTTCCACCTCTGTGATGCGACTGCGAGCGCGGCGGACTTCGGGGGCGAGGCTGCCTGGGCGCACTCTATGCTGAATACCCGCTTCACGCTGCCCGGCGGATTTCAAGGCCTGCTCAAGCTGCCTCTTATCTTGTTCGGCGCGGTATTGGCTGTATGTGCCCTCAAAGACCTGCAGGGCCGCCTGCCCGGGGACAATCTCCCAGATTTGCGTGCCCAGGGCATCGATCAGATAGCGATCGTGGGATACCAGCAGAATGGTCCCCTGGTAGTCTGCCAGCACCTCTTGAAGGATTTCCTGGGAGGGGATATCCAGGTGATTGGTCGGTTCATCAAGCAGCAGCAGATTGGCGCGGGTCAGAGAGAGTTTTGCCAGCGCCAGGCGGCCGCGTTCGCCGCCAGACAGCACGGACACTTTTTTGAACACATCTTCGCCAGAGAACAAGAAGCGCGCCAGGTAATCACGCACCTCTGCCAGCAGCAAATTGGGAGCGACTGCGTCAATCTCTTCCACCAGCGTGCGTTCGGGGCGCAGATCCTCGTGCGCCTGGGCAAAATAGCCAATATGCAGGCTGGCCCCCAGGATCACCTCCCCTTCCAGTGGAGGTAAGTGTTCCAGCAGCGTCTTAAGGAAAGTGGTCTTACCCGCTCCGTTGGGGCCAATCACTGCTGCACACTCGCCGCGCTTCAGCAGCAGGTCTGGGGCGCGAAATAAGGGCCGGCCTTCGTCTTCGTACCCAATCGCCAGGTCGCGTGTGCGCAGCACCAAATCGCCAGAGCGCAGGCTGGCTTTGAGATTCAGGCGCAGGTGCGGCGGCCGGTTGCGGGGACCTTTCAAGGCGCGAATGCGGTGTTCGACCTCATCTACACTCATCGGATGGCTGGCGATGGAGGTCTGGCTGCTGGTCTCCAACCAGCTCTGGTTTTGCAGCGCTTCTGCTCCCAGCTGTTCGAAAGCCTGGACTTCGCGACTCAACCGACGCAGCCTGCCCTTGGCTTGCTGCACGTTCTGCCCGGAGATATTCCGCTTAACGTAATCCAGGTCTTTCAACAAACGCTGTTTCTGGTCCTCAAAGATTTGCTGGCGCAGGTCCCAGCGTTCCTGGCGCTGCTGGACATAGTGGCTGTAGTTGCCGCGATAAACTTCCATCCCGCTGGCGCTCATCTCCCAGATGTGATCCACCACCTTGTCCAGGAAATAACGGTCGTGAGAGACGATTAACGTCGCCCCCTGCCACTGGCTCAGATAGCCTTCCAGCCACTCCACCGCGGTGATGTCCAGATGGTTGGTCGGCTCATCCAGGATGAGCAGTTCCGGATCCGAGAGCAGCAGGCGCGCCAGAACGGCGCGCGTGCGCTGCCCGCCAGAAAGCTGCGGAATAGGGCGGTTGAAATCTATGGGTTCAAAACCCAGGCCGGTCAGAGTCTGGCGGATGCGGGTCTCATAGGTATACCCACCGCGGCGCTCAAACTCTGCCTGGAGCTTACCATAGCGTTCCAGCGTTTCTTCAGCCTGCACGGGATCGCTCATGGCGGCTTCCAAACGGGCCAGTTCGTTTTCCAGGGTTTGCAATTCGGAGATCGCAGCCAGGCATTCATCCCATAAGGTATGGGAGCCATCCAGGTGGGCTTCCTGAGCGAGATAGCCAGTGGTCAGGCTGCGCGCTTTGTGGACGCTGCCCTCAGTAGGCTCTTCCAGGCCGAGCAGGATGCGCAGCAGGGTGGTTTTGCCGATTCCGTTTGGCCCAACGATAGCGATGCGCGCTCCATGCGGGATGCTGAGGGTGATGCCCGAAAAGATATCAACCGGTCCGTATGATTTTGCCAGATCAACAGCAGATAAGAGCGCCATGCGTTATCGTCACCGGAATACCGTCCTAAGATGGCATTCATTATACCGTGATATAATCACGCCGTTCTGGCTTGCTGAGAGCCGGTTGGAAAAGGTCATATCAATGGCAAACGTGGAAAAATCAAAATCGACACACACTGCTTCCCCAATGGTCGCCTGGCTGAAATGGGCGCTGCTGGCTGCTTTTGTGGTCGCGGCGCTGCTGACTGCGTACCTGACGTTTATTACCGTGAGGGGTTTCGTCTCATCATGGGAGATGACCAATCTGCCGGGCATGACGATCAGATCTGCCACCTCCACCCCGGGAGCGGCGGGTGAAACGCCTGAGGCCAATCCCGCTGTTGTTCAGCCAGTGGGCGGCCCGACTCCGCCTCCCTGGGATGGCGCCCAGCGGGTGTCTGTCCTGGTCATGGGCCTGGATTATCGGGATTGGCAGGCGGGCGAAGGCCCTCCACGCACCGACACGATGATTTTATTAACCATCGATCCCACCAATCGCACGGCTGGCATGCTTTCTATCCCGCGCGATCTGTGGGTGAATATCCCCGGTCATGATTATGGGCGCATCAACACGGCTTATCAAATTGGCGAAGGCTTGAAATTACCCGGAGGCGGCCCGCAGCTGGCAGCGGATACCGTTGAACAGCTGCTGGGCGTTCCAGTAGATTATTATGCCCAGATCGATTTCGGAGCCTTTGTACGTCTTATCGATGAGATTGGCGGGGTGAAGATCGAAGTTCACGAAAAAATAAAGATCGATCCTATGAATGCTAAGACGCGGGTGCTCAAGCCAGGCGTTTACACCCTTCCAGGAGACCTGGCGTTAGCCTATGTGCGCGCCCGTAAGACAGAAGGCGGTGATTTTGACCGTGGCGCTCGCCAGCAAGAAGTCATTATGTCCATCCGGGATCGCATTTTACAATTTGATATGCTGCCCACCCTGATGTCTAAAGCTCCGGTGCTGTATAGCGAGCTTTCTGCCGGGATTCATACCAATATGAGCCTCGACCAGGCTATTCGCCTGGCCTGGCTGGCTTTTCAAATTCCCAAAGAAAATATCAAGTCAGGTGGTATTGGGACGGAGCAGGTCAGCTTTGCAATATCACCAGATGGGCAGCAGGAAGTGCTCAAGCCCATTACTGAAAAAATTCGCCTGCTGCGCGACGAGATTTTCTCAGATAGCGGTGACGCCAGCCCGGTAGCCACCACTCTGAAACTGGCTGAACTGGTGAAGCTGGAAGGGGCGCGGGTTGAGGTGCTGAATGGCAGTTCAACCTCTGGTCTGGCTGCCCGCACCACAGATTATCTAAAATCCCTGGGCATCAATGTTACCCAAACCGGCAACGCCGAGAATTACACCACCTATACAACGATCACTTTTTATACCGGTAAACCCTATACAGTGAAATACCTGGTGGAGCTGATGAAGATCAATGGCTTGAGAGTGCGGCACTTTTTTGACCCTGCCAACCAGGTGGATGTGACCATCGTTGTTGGCGACGATTGGGCGCAGAGCAATACAATGCCCTAGGCCTGTTCGCATGTCGTGAAAAGTGGTGCGCAATATTCTCATTGCGCACCACTTTTCATTACCTTCTTGCCAGATGGGGGGGGTTATCTGGATGTGAAATCCGGCACGATCTGCACTTCCTGGATCAACCATTCGTTGTAGTAATACCATACGGAAGCATAGAACTGCAGGGTAATGGTCTGGCCTTTGTATTGGCTAATATTGATGGTCTCTTGCTTCCAGTTCACCGAGCTTGATGAATAATTAACCATGCCGCCCAGTCCTGTGCTGGACAGGATGCTCAAGTCGGCGTTATTCCTCAGGTCGCGCATATTCCAGAATACCAAATAAGGATTGGGCCAGGTAGGGTCGATATAGACGCCTTCTTTACTGGTCAGGTAGGCATCCTCGTTCTTCGCATCCATCATTTTCCAGCAGACCATATCCGGGAATTTACACCCGGAGTTGATCGTCACCCAGGCGCTCATCTTCCATTCGGTGATCAGGATAGGTTCTAAAGATGCAGCCGGTTCGGCGGTGGGGGAGCTTTCCAGTGTCGGCTCAGGAGTTGGCTCTTCTGCCGTCTGCTGCGCCATCTGTGTGCTCTGCTGGGCAATGGTAGTCTGCTGGGCGCTTAACGTGGCTTGCTGCGCTTGAACTGTGCTGTCAGCAGGCGGCGCTTGAGTCGGTTGAGCGGCGATGGCAGTTTGCTGGGCATTCAGGGTGGCAGCCCGCTCAGCATCAAAGGTTGACTGCACACCTAAGGCTGCTTGCGTCTCCTGCAGAGAGGGCGTGCTTCCAAAGGGCAGATCGCAGGCGACCGCCAGCAGCAGCAATGGGATCACCAGGGTAAGTAAAGCCTGGAGGGTTGACGGCTTGTTTAAGTTCTGATGGGTCTTCATTTTTTCTCCTCACATCTCAAAAACAAAATTTCGCGGGGATCATCAGGGCTGAGCAAATCTCAGCTGCCAAGCCCCCCAGTAGCTTTCTCCCCCGCTCCCCTGACATTCTACAGCAGATAGATCGAGTACAGGTTGACCTCCTTCGCCCAGACGCAGGGTGTAGATAATTCCAGGCACAGCTGTGAAATCAGCATAACCGGGGCCTTTCTCCGGCTTGAGCCCAGTGTAGAAACGTTCTTCGCCGCTGTCCCAGGTGATAATCACCAGGATGCCTGTCATGGGCTGCCCAAAGCTATTGACTGCCTCCACTGTGATGAGCGGTTGGGGGAGTTTCTGATCGCAAATTTTTTTACTGGTTAGCAAAACGAAAGGCCCACCCGGAGTAGCCGTTGGGGTGCGGGTGAGAGTGGGGGTGTCTGTTAGGCGGGGCGTGGCTGAGGCAGTCTGGGACGGCGCGGCTGTAATGGTCAGTGATGAGGGTGCTGTTTGAGAGGCTTGCTCATCGGCCGATTGTGTTGTCGAGGCGGTTACGAGCGGCGTGGAGGTCGAAGTTCGGGTGATTGTGGCCGTGGAGGGCGGAGTCTTAGTGCCGGTGGGCAAAGCAGGAAGCGAAGTGGTGGGCGCAATTGTCTCGGTGGGCACCTGGGGGATTTTGGTGATAACAATTGCCGGGCCGGGGGCGTTTTGGCCCAGGGCGATGGCAAGCAAGCCCAGCGCACGGGCATCTTCGATCGATTGGCCTTCCGCTAATGTCCGTTGGGCCTGCTCGGATAGGGTGCGCAGCAGATCTTCATCTCCGAGAAGCTCCAGCCGCGCCCTGGCGCGCACCATGTCGCCGTTAGCTACATAGGCCGAGGCGATCAAAGCGCGGTATTGATCCTTAAAATCCGTGCGCAGAGAGGCTGGAAAGGTATCCACATACTCGACGGGCTGGATAACCCAGGCATAAGCAAGACCCAAAGCCAACCCGATGATCAGGCCGGTCAGCAGATACCAGGACCCACGATTCTCTCTCATGGTACGCCCGTTTCCTGGGGGGTGTTCTGCGCCTGCAAGCCTGCCAGAAGAGATTGCATCAAGCCCAGGTCAGCATCCGAATAGCCGGCTTTTTGAGCAAAGATGATCGCCTGTGAGACAATCTCCGCCGGAGGCAGGTTGCCCAGCAAAGCCAGGCGGCGCGCCGCCAGATCCAGGCTGCTGTCCCGCTGGTAGGATTCTGCTGCCATGAGCACATAGTCCGTTTTGTAATCGATGCGCAGCGTATCGGGCGTGGTATCAACGTAGTTGACGGGGCTGATCACCCAGCCGTAGAGCAGACCCAGGGCGATACCTGCCAGAATAGCCAGTAAAAAACGAACCCAGCGTGTCATGGTGTAATTATTGTCTCATAGACAATCTGCACAGGCAAGGGTGCAAAGAGAGGCCCTGCCGGGTTGCACGCAAGCATCCGTTAACGCAAGATTTGATCCAGGGCAGCCAGCAGGAGAGCAATATTTTCGCGGCGGCTGCTGAAGCCCATCAGTCCAATGCGCCACACTTTGCCTTTCAAAGGGCCAAACCCACCCGCTATCTCGATGTTATACTCCTCCAGCAGCCTCTGCCGCACAGCCAGATCATCGATTGAGACTGGGATTTGCGGCGTAGTCAGGGTGGTCAGGCGATGCCTGGGCTGCACCAGGGGCGGCAGATCCAGCGCATCCAGGCCTTCCCATAAGAGGTTGGCGTTGAACCGGTGACGCTCGAAGCGTGCGGCAAGCCCTTCTTCTTCAACCATGCGCAGGCCCTCGCGCAGGGCGTAATGCAGGCTGATCGGAGCAGTATGGTGGTAAGCGTGCGGCGGCTGCCAGTATTTTTCCAGCCCATTCAGATCCAGATACCAGTTTGTGAGAGGCGTTTTTCGCTTATGTAAGACCTCCCGTGCACGTGGGCTGACAGTCAGGGGCGCCAGGCCTGGCGGGCAGGAGAGAGATTTTTGCGCCGCACTGTAAGCCACATCCACCTGCCAGGCATCGATCTCGACGGGCATGCCTCCCAGGGAAGTGACCGTATCGAGCACCAGCAGAGCGCCGTGGCGGTGGGCGGCAGCAGCAATTTCGGCGATGCCAGGCTGCAGAGCGCCAGTCGAAGTTTCGGCATGCACCAGGGCGATTAATTTATAGGTTTTCGCTTTCAGCGCCTCTTCGATTTCGACTGGATCAAAGACCTCCCCCCAGGGTTTTTCCACTCTATCAACCAGAGCGCCATACCGCTGAGCCATTTCGGCAAGTCTTTCCCCAAAAAAGCCCATGATGGCAACCAAAACCTGATCGCCGGGTTCGATAAAGTTGCATAGAGCAGCCTCCATCCCAGCGCTGCCGGTGCCAGGGATGGACAAGGTCAGCTCATTTTGCGTCTGGAAGACCATCCGCAGGAGCTGCTGCTGCTCCTCCATAATGGTTAAAAACTGTGGATCGAGATGCCCCAGAACGGGGGTAGCCATGGCGCGCAGAACGCGCGGCGAAACCATGCTAGGGCCTGGGCCTAACAGGATGCGGCTGGATACATTTAGATCGGCGATTCGCTTTGACTCCATAAGAACTCCTCAATATTTTCAGTGTTTATATGGATAGTTTACAACAGATTCGTCAAAAGTATAGTGAATCTGGCAGATTCATGCTTGCCTCTTATTGGAAAATCTTGTACAATCTTAATATCTGACAGTAGAAATGGCACTTTCAAGCCAGCGTTCCGTTTCTTGCCAGGGAGGGACTTCACATGAACATCATAAAAGTGTCAGGTACTTCGCGTACCTCCGCCGTGGCAGGTGCCATTGCAGGCGTCTTCCGCGAGAATAAGCGCGCAGAAGTGCAGGCGATTGGAGCAATCGCAGTTAACCAGGCTGTCAAGGCTATGGCACTTGCAAAGGACTACCTGAAGGAAGATGGCTATGACATCGTCTTCATTCCGGAATTTGTCGATGTTGATATCGATGGAAAGGTCCGCACGGCGATCAAGTTTGTCGTAGAACTGCACTAAACACCCAGGCGAGAACTGTCGGCTGGTTAAAAAATTAAAAAATTCTTTTTCGCATAAACCGAAACAGGATTATGTGGCTATTTTTTTCGCGTCGAAGGAAGGGGGCTTCCTGCGGCGCTCATTTTTATTACTCGTTTGCGAGGCAGTTTTTGCGGTTTATTCGGTATTTTCTTCTTATTGTCCTCTCGGGATTGTGGTTAGCAGGCTGTATCTCAACCAGCGCCAAGGTAAGCGAAAGTATTGTCCTATCCCCAGAATCTCAAGATGTACGACCTTTGTCTTCGGCGACATTTCAGCCGACGGCTTCGCTGACCGTTGTTCCCACCTGCACCCAGGCTCCAACGGCAACTGTTTCCTCGTCACCCTCTCCCACTTTATCGCCAACGGTTACGGCAACACCCACTCCTCAGACGTGCTGGAAAAAAGGCGGCAAGTTTGAACCTGGCAGCCTGGAAACCGAGCTGCTCAGATACCCCCTTGACTATCGCGTTTATCTGCCACCCTGTTATATCGAACAGCCCGAGCGGTCCTATCCAGTCCTTTATCTGATGCATGGGCAGAGTTTTACTGATGATCAATGGGATCGCCTGGGTGCGGACGAGACAGCCAATGCTTTGATTGCGGCTGGGAAAATCGCGCCGCTAATTATTGTCCTGCCGCGCGACCGTTATGGCGACCAACCGGATGAAAATAAATTCGGCCAGGTGGTCATTGAGGTCTTGATCCCCTATGTCGATCAAAACTACCGGACGCTGACAGATCGCTCTCACCGGGCGGTTGGCGGTCTATCACGCGGCGCCGGCTGGGCGATCCACCTGGCAATTTCCAATTGGGAATATTTCAGCGCCCTGGGAGCGCACAGCCCTGCGGTGTTCCACAACGACGCACAGCAAATGCGTACCTGGCTGGGTCTGATACCTCCCGAGGAATATCCTCGTATTTATATCGATGTGGGCGATCACGACCGGCCCGAAATTCTCGATTCGGCGCAGTGGTTCGAAAGACTGCTGAATGAAAAAGATATTCCTCATGACTGGTACCTGTTCTCAGGTTATCATGAAGAGGATTATTGGAGCGCCCATCTGGAGAAATACCTGCTCTGGTATTCCCGAGACTGGTGAGGGGCCAGTGTTATAATCGTTTCATGACCCTTAGTCTGGAAGAAGTCGAAAAAATTGCTGAACTGGCGCGGCTGGAGCTAAGCCAGGAGGAAAAAGAACGCTATCGCGGACAGCTCTCAGCGATCCTGGATTATGCTGCCCGCCTGCAGGCGCTGGATACTGCTGAAATCCCGCCTACCTCGACGGTATTATCTTCTTACACTGTGCTGCGCCAGGATGAGCCACGAGTTGGTCTGGCTCAGGAAGATCTATTTCGGAACGCGCCGCAGATAGAAAAAATGCAGTTTCGCGTCCCGCCTATTTTAGAATAGGGGTTATTCAGAACCATCGGTCCTGACTGGCCAAATGATGCCCGAACTGACTCAATTATCCCTGAGCGAAATGATGGCTGCGCTGCGTACAGGCGAGGTGACCAGCCAGGAATTGGTTGGCGCTCACCTGGAGCAGATTGAGCGCCTGGAAAGCCGCCTGCATGCTTTTATCACCCTGACCACGGAGCAAGCCCTGGCTCAGGCAGACCGGGCTGACCAGATGCTGACGCAGTGGCGCAAAGACCGTTCCACCCCGCTCCCACCTCTTCTGGGCATACCCCTGGCAGTGAAAGATGTGCTGTGCGTGGCAGACATGAGGTGCACTTGCGGCTCGCTCATCCTGGAAAACTTCATTCCTCCTTATACGGCAACAGCCGTGGAGAGATTGCTGCAGCAGGGGGCGATCATCCTGGGGAAGACCAATACGGATGAGTTTGCCATGGGGTCTTCCACTGAAAATTCAGCCTTTGGGGTAACGCATAATCCCTGGAACCTGGAGCGCGTGCCAGGGGGCTCGAGTGGGGGCAGCGCGGCAGCCGTGGCAGCCCGCCTGGCGCCTCTTGCCCTGGGAACCGATACAGGGGGAAGTGTACGCCAACCAGCTTCTTTCTGTGGGGTGACAGGGATCAAGCCATCCTATGGGCGGGTTTCACGGTTCGGTCTGGTGGCCTTTGGCTCTTCTCTGGATGTGGTCGGCGCTTTTGGCAGGAGCGCTGCAGATGTGGCGTTAACCTTCAGCCTCATCTCCGGTCGCGATCCTCGCGACTCCACCACGGTAGATTATCCCGTCCCTACGATTGAATTGGAGACTGCACCAGATCTGGCAGTGAAGGGATTGCGGGTTGGGGTGCCAAAAGAATACTTCCTCAGCGGTATGCACGCCGAGGTCGATCACGCGGTCAAACAAGCTATCCGGACGCTGGAAGGCCTGGGAGCCAGGGTCATCGAAGTCAGCCTGCCGCATACAGAATATGCCCTGCCAGTTTATTATTTGCTCGCCCCTGCCGAAGCCTCGGCAAACCTGGCGCGCTTTGATGGCATTCGCTATGGGCCGCGCGTGGAAGCTGAAGCGATGTGGGATGTGTTCCGCCGCACACGCGGGGAGAAATTCGGCTCAGAAGTAAAGCGGCGGATCATGCTGGGCACCTATGCCCTGTCGGCAGGTTATTATGACGCCTATTACAACCAGGCGCAAAAAGTGCGCACATTAATCAAGCGCGATTTTGATCGCGCTTTCGAAGGGGTAGATGTCATTGCCGCCCCGGTTGCACCGACAACAGCTTTTCGCATTGGAGAGCACACCAATGACCCCCTGGCCATGTATCTGGAAGATGTCTTCACCTTGCCAGCCAATCTGGCTGGCGTGCCCGGCCTGGCTTTCCCAGTGGGGTTTGATCGTCAAGGACTGCCGGTGGGCATGCAGTTGATGGGGCCGCACTTCCGTGAAGATGTGCTTTTCCGAGCCGCCCATGCCTACCAGCAGGCGACAGATTGGCATACCCGTGCACCCAATATCTCCTGAGGAGGATTCTTGCATGTTTCGCTCCCTACCTGAAAACACCCTGGATTTCCGCTCTTGGTCCTGGCCGCAGATCAAACCGTACTTTGATGATCTGGCCGAACGCCCACTGGATACATCCAATGTCGCCGAATGGCTGGCAGATTGGTCGCGGCTGGGCTCATTGCTATATGAGACCTACCAACGCCTGTACGTGGCGATTACAGTGAATACGACCGACCAGGCGGCGCAGCAGAGCTACCAGGCTTTTCTGGATCAAATTTATCCCCACGCTCAGGAAGCTGACCACCATCTGAAGGCGAAACTGCTCTCCAGCGGTTTACAGCCGCCTGGTTTTGAAGTACCCTTGCGCAATATGCGCACCGAGGCGGAAATATTCAGCCAGGCAAACCTGCCCCTCTTAGCCCAGGAATTAAAGCTGAGCGCGGAGTACGATCAGATTATCGGCGCGCAAACCATCCCCTGGGATGGGCAAGAATTGACCCTGACTCAACTGCAAAGGGTATATCAAGAAACAAATCGCCAGAGACGAGAAGAGGCCTGGCGACTGGCAGCCCGGCGACACCTGGCTGACCGGGGTGGCATCAATGAGTTATGGGGGAAATTTATGCACGTTCGCCGCCAACTGGCCGAAAATGCTGGCTTTCCAGACTATCGCCAGTATCGTTGGAAGCAGCTCTTACGTTTCGATTACACGCCAGAAGACTGCAGAAGATTCCACCAGGCGATCGAAGCGGTGGCTGTTCCAGCCGCTCAACGCATATACCAGCGCCGCCAGGCAAAACTCGGCCTGGATAGCCTGCGCCCCTGGGATTTGTATGTTGATCCTGATGGATTGCCTCCTTTGCGCCCATATAAAGATATAGAAGAATTGATCAGCAAGACAGCCGTGATTTTTCGACAGGTTGACCCCCAACTGGGCGAGTATTACGATGTAATGCGACAGGAGGCTTTGCTCGACCTGGACAACCGCAAGGGGAAGGCTCCGGGCGGGTACTGCACCGACTTTCCCGTGGTGCGCAGGCCGTTCATCTTTGCCAATTCGATCGGTTTACACGAAGATGTGCTGACCTTGCTGCACGAAGGTGGGCATGCTTTTCACGTTTTTGAATCTGCTCATTTGCCCTATCTCCAACAGTTGCAGGTGGGAATGGAGTTTGCGGAAGTCGCTTCTATGAGCATGGAACTGCTGGCCTCACCGTATCTGGAGGTGGAAAAGGGTGGTTTTTATTCCAGCCGTGAAGCCGCCCGCGCCCGCATTGAACACCTGGAGACAGCGATCTGCTTTTGGCCCTATATGGCAGTCGTTGATGCGTTCCAGCATTGGGTCTATGAAAACCACACAGCCGCCACCCAGCCTGAGAATTGCGATGCGAAGTGGGCAGAACTATGGGAGCAGTTCATGATTGGGGTCGACTGGAGTGGTTTCGATGATGAGAAGGTCACCGGCTGGCAGAGAAAATTACATATTATCCAATCTCCTTTTTATTATATTGAGTATGGCCTGGCCCAATTGGGGGCCTTTCAGGTCTGGCAGAACGCTCAAAAAGACCAGCCTGCGGCAGTAGCAGCTTACCGGCGTGCGCTGTCCCTGGGTGGCACGGCTCCAATACCAGAGCTATATCGCGCCGCCCAGGCAAAGTTCGCTTTCGATGCCAGCACTCTGCAAGAGGTGATTGACCTGGCCGAAGCGACCATCGATGACCTGGAGTGAGCGCCTTGAGGTTCCTGGTCGGGTTTATAATATGGAGGGATGCACCAGATATCCACCATCCCATTGCAGGTAGAGGGAAAGCATGCTGGATTTTAAGTTAAAAGTATTCATTCCGATGGCCGGGCTGGGATCCCGGCTTCGTCCGCATACCTGGAGCAAACCCAAACAGCTGGTCAGTGTGGCTGGTAAGGTGATCCTGGATCACCTGCTGGACAGCCTGACCACATTGCCCAATTATGACCAGGTGGAGCTGATCAATATTGTGGGCTACCTGGGCGACCAGATAGAGGATCATGTAACCACCCATTATCCGAACCTGACGGCGCACTTTGTCATCCAGGAGAATCCGCGTGGACAATCCCATGCCATCAAACTGGCCCAGGAATACCTGCATGGGCCAATGTTGATCGTATTAGGTGATACGCTGATCACCAATGATTTCTCATTTCTTGCCGGGGACCATGCTGAGGCATTCGCCTGGGTAAAGCCAGTGCCCGACCCGCGCCGCTTTGGAGTCGCGGAAACCGAAAATGGGGGGTGGGTGAAACGTCTGATCGAAAAGCCTCAGGATCTGGATAACAACCTGACCGTAGTCGGGGTGTATTACTTTCCGGAGGCAAGCGATTTGCTGGCTGCGATTGATGAGCAAATCGCGCGGGATAAGCAGTTAAAAGGCGAGTTTTTTCTGGTAGATGCAATTAACATCATGCTGGAACGGGGGTTGAAAATGCGTACACAGCAAGTGGATGTGTGGTTAGATGCAGGTACGCCAGAAGCCTTACTGGAGACAAACCGCTATCTGCTGGAGCACGGGAGCGATAACAGCCTGGTGGCACAGCAGCGACCCGAAGTGATCATTATACCGCCAGTGTTTATCCACCCTACCGCGCATGTGCGTGGTTCAATCATCGGCCCCAATGTTTCGTTAGGAGCGGGCTGCCAGGTGGAGCACAGCATTATTCGTGATTCCATCCTGGAGGAGGAAGCTGAAACAACCAGCGTGATCCTGGAAAACTCCCTGATTGGGCGTCGCGCTCAACTTCAGCGCAGATTTGGCGTGATCAACGCTGGAGATAATACGGAGGTCACATTATAGCGCCTGGAGAACCAGTTCAAGTGGGGCGCGTTGAGTGTCGCTCAGATTATGATTTCGCCGGACGCCCCACGGCCATCTATTGGCAGGAGCGGCGTCTGGAGGTGACAGCTTGCACAGCGAGTTGGCGCACGCCGGAAGGCAAATGCTTCCGGGTCAGCGTGCAAACGGGCCAGGGTTTTGAATTATGCTATGACGAGATCACCCATAACTGGCAGATCAACCCATGCTAGCGTAATCAATATTTCTAATCCACTATCACTTTTTCAAGAAGGAGCAAACGTGAAGCAAAATTACCTTGCACATCGAGTGTCCACCTTAAAGCCCTCTGGCATTCGCAAATTCTTCGATATTGTCGCCACGATGAAGGATGTGATCTCTTTGGGCATCGGCGAGCCTGATTTTGACACGCCTGATATGATTCTGCAAGCGGGCATCCGCTCTCTGCAGCGCGGCGAAACCCACTATACCTCGAACTCCGGCATCCTGGAACTGCGCCAGGAATTGGCCCGCCACCTGCAGCGGCTTTACGGCGTCTCATATGACCCGGTGACGGAAATATTGATCACGGTGGGAGTTTCGGAAGCGCTGTACCTGGCGCTGATGGCGGTGCTGGAGCCGGGCGAAGAAGTGCTCATTCCAACGCCATGTTTTGTGGCTTACCAGCCCGAGGTGGTCCTGGCGGGAGGCGTGCCGGTCGAAATCCCCAGCCGGGTGGAGGATAATTTTCAGCCAAACCTGAAAGCCCTGGAAGCAGCGGTTACACCTCGCACCAAAGCCATCTTGATCGGATACCCCAATAACCCCACCGGAGCAGTGGCCTCGCGGGAATTCTTGCTGGAAGTTTTACGTATTGCCGAGCAGCATGACCTGGTGGTGATCTCGGATGAAATTTATGACCGCCTGGTGTATGGCACACCGCATGTTTGCTTTGCCGCTTTGCCGGGCGCCTGGCAAAGAACCATCACGCTGGGTGGCTTTTCGAAAGCGTATGCAATGACGGGTTGGCGCATTGGTTATATGGCTGCCCCTGCGGAAATTATGCAGGGCCCGTTGCGCATTCATCAATATACAATCATGTCTGCCCCGACCACAGCCCAGGCGGCTGCTCTGGAAGGGCTTCTGTCAGCAGAACCCCATGTTCAAGAGATGCTGGCCGAATATGACCGGCGGCGCAAGTTGATCGTGGGGGGGTTGAATACCCTGGGTCTGCCCACTTTCGAGCCTAAAGGCGCCTTTTATGCCTTCCCGCATATCGCCGTGACCGGCATGGATGACGAGACTTTCGCCCAAAAATTGCTGGAAGAAGAAAAAGTGGCTGCGGTGCCAGGCTCAGCCTTTGGCGCTGGGGGGCAGGGCTATATCCGCTGCTCATATGCCACCGCTTATGAGAAAATCGAGGAAGCTCTCCATCGGATGGAGAGGTTTATGCGGCGGTATGGGTAAGGATGGGCCGGATGCTTTATGAGCCTGTCATCGGCCTGGAAGTTCATGCGGAACTGGAGACAAAATCGAAGATGTTCTGTCCCTGCCCGGTAGTGGATGCCACGCGGGCAGAGCCGAATGTAGCCGTGTGTCCAGTATGCGCAGGCATGCCAGGCGTTTTACCAGTGCTCAATCGAAAGGCTGTAGAATACGGCCTGCGCGTGGCGCTGGCCCT
Source organism: Anaerolineales bacterium (assembly GCA_016935755.1). Classification (GTDB taxonomy): domain Bacteria; phylum Chloroflexota; class Anaerolineae; order Anaerolineales; family UBA4823; genus JAFGQI01. The sequence continues at coordinate 39,289 of JAFGQI010000112.1, read as the reverse complement.
GAAATGCGAGGTAATGCCGGTCAGCATCTTCGCCCGCAAGAATTACTTCTATCCCGACCTCCCCAAAGGCTACCAGATTTCACAATACGAACAGCCGCTGGCGCGTCAGGGTCATCTGGATATCCTCACCTCGCAGGGTGAGCGAACGATCCGTATCCGGCGGGTACATCTGGAAGAGGATACTGGCAAACTGACCCATATCAGCTCTCCAGGTCAGGCGCAAACCAGCATGGAGCAAGAAGGAGATAAAAGCGCATATTCTCTGGTGGACTTGAACCGCGCGGGGGTGCCGCTAGTGGAAATTGTCACCGAACCAGATTTCCATTCGGCAGAAGAAGTGCGCGCGTATGCCGTGGCGCTGCGCTCCCTGCTGCGCTATCTGGGAGTGAACTCGGGGGATATGCAGAAGGGCGTCTTACGGATTGAACCGAATATATCTGTCCGCCCGGTTGGCAGCCCAGAATTGGGTACGCGCGTAGAAATAAAGAATTTAAACAGCTTCCGCGTGCTGGAGCGGGCCGTAACCTTTGAAATCCAACGCCAGACAGAGGCTTTGCAGCGCGGAGAAAGAATCTTTCAAGAGACACGTGGCTGGGACGATGAGCAGGAAATTACTATTCTACAGCGCAGAAAGGAGACCGAGGACGATTATCGTTATTTCCCCGAACCCGATCTTCCGCCCCTGGTCATCGATTCCCAGTGGCTGCACCAGGTACAGTCTGGACTACCTGAACTCCCGGCAGAACGCCTGCAGCGCTTTCAGGGTCAGTATGGCCTGAGCGCCTATGATGCTGGTGTGCTGACGGCTGAGATGGCAGTGGCCGATTATTATGAGCGAGCCGTGCAGTCTGCGCTGACTGCCAGTCCCAAGATGATAGCCAATTGGGTGACTGGAGAGCTTTTCGGCTGGCTGAACCAGGTCGCCCTTAGCATCGATCATTCGCCTGTATCCCCCCAGAGCCTGGCAGAATTGGCCGATCTGCTGGCGCAGGGAGAGATCAATCAAAATACAGCCAAGGCGATCCTGACTGAGATGCTGGCGAGTGGGAAGCCAGCAGGATGGATTGCCGATCAGCGCGGCCTGCGCCTGGTATCCGATGCTCGGGTGATCGCCGGATGGGTTAGCCAGGTTTTGCATGAGCACCCGGAGCAGGTGAATTCCTATCTGGCTGGCAAAGAGACGATTTCAGGCTGGTTTTTTGGCCAGGTGATGCGCCTGGCGAAGAATCAGGCTGACCCTGAGGTACTGCGAGAAGAACTCGAGAGGCAGCTCCACAAGCTGAAAGGCGAAAAAATATGTGAAATATGTCACAGATAACATGGCATTCGTCATCTTGACGAGATGTCTGACATCTGTTAATCTATAAGTAAGATCTGTTCAGGACTGATCGCGATGAGCTTTTTCAGCACATATGAGATTTTATGTTCAGCGGGCGCCATACCGGTGTGCCCGTTTTTGTTTTTAACCAATATTCAACTTCCACACAGTAAATTTAAGGAGAGTATCCAATGGCAGAATTGATTAACGCTTTTCAAATGGCTCAGGCACAGTTCGATGGCGTTGCTAAGGCGTTGAATCTGGACCCCCAGGTAGCCGAGGTTATGCGCTGGCCATCCCGTGAATTCAAGTTTCAGATCCCGGTGCGTATGGATGATGGTTCGCTCCGTCTATTCTTTGGTTATCGTGTGCAGCACTGCGATGTACGCGGTCCGGCAAAGGGCGGCATCCGTTTTCACCCCTCCGAAACCCTGGACACCGTGCGGGCACTGGCGATGTGGATGACCTGGAAATGTGCGGTCGCCGATATCCCACTGGGCGGCGGCAAGGGCGGCGTTCCGGTCGATCCAGCTACCCTGTCCGTCAGCGAGAAAGAGAAACTCTGCCGCGGCTGGGTAGGCCAGATGTGGCGTAATATCGGCCCGCGCCAGGATGTTCCGGCTCCGGATGTTGGCACCACGCCCCAGATGATGGGCTGGATGATGGATGAATATTCCAAGCTGGTGGGACATTACACCCCGGGTGTCATCACCGGCAAGCCGGTCGGAGGCGGCGGCTCGTTAGGCCGCACTGAGGCAACGGGCTTTGGCGTCATATACACTGTGCGCGAGGCGATGAAGCACCTCCAGATGGACCCCACCAAGTCTCTGGCTGCAGTGCAGGGCTTTGGGAATGTCTCTCAATATGCAGCCATCGGCTTTACCGAACTTCTGGGCGGCAAGGTGATGTGCGTGTCTTATTGGGATCGCGCCGATCGCATGCCCTATACCGTCAGCCACCCGAATGGCGTCAATCCCCGCTTCCTGATGTCAATCACTGACCAGTATGGAACGATTGATAAGACCAAGGCCCGCGAGGCTGGCTACCAGATCGAAGAAGCCGAAGCCTGGATTGCCAAGGATGTGGATGTTTTGATCCCCGCTGCTCTGGAAGGCCAGGTCAATGCGGAGACAGTCAAGAAGGTCAGCGACCGGGTGCGAATTGTCGCCGAGGGCGCAAACGGCCCAACCACACCCGAGGCGGATGCGGTCTTCAAGAGCCGCGGCATCTTTGTCATCCCAGACTTTCTGTGCAACGCTGGCGGCGTGACAGTCTCTTACTTCGAAGGCGTCCAGAATGATATGAATTACTACTGGACTCGCGATGAAGTGCTGGAGCGCCTGGATACCAAGATGACCCAGGCTTTCCGCAGCGTGCTGGAGATGTCCGAAGCCGAGAAGGTGTACATGCGCGATGCTGCTTACATGGTGGCCATCAAACGTGTCTTCACAGCCATGGAACTGCGCGGCTGGATCTAGACCAGTTAGAACTGACAAGGCGGGCGGCTATGCCGCCCGCTTTTTTGGTTAAATCCATGTGGTCTCAGAAGGACAGCCGCTTGCATAATGCGCGCACTCGATGTATACTCTAATTAACCCCAATCGATGAGAGGACCGCGACTATGAGAGTCACTGTTTTGCAGGAAAATCTGGCTCGAGGCTTGAGTATTGTCTCGCGAGCGGTTTCGCCCCGCAGCACCTTACCTGTCCTGGCAAATGTGCTGGTCGCCACAGACGATGGCCGGCTGCGCCTTTCGGCCACCAATCTTGAACTGGGCATCACCTGTTGGATCGGCGCTAAGACCATTGAGGAAGGATCGACTACGGTTCCCGCGCGCACTTTTTCCGATCTGGTGAGTTCGTTGGCTGGTAAAGATGTTGAAATGTCGCTTAACGTCCGCACCCAGACCTTGAATGTGCACTGTGAGGCTTCGAACACTGACCTGAAGTGTATCGATGCACAGGAATTTCCCCCCATGCCGGTGATTGACTTTTCGCAGGGGCTTCAAATCAACGTTGCGGATCTCAAGGAAATGATTCAGCAAGTTGTCTTCGCTGCTTCCACCGATGACGCCCGACCGATTCTCACCGGTGTGCTGGTGAGTGTGAACGGCGACCAGATGATCATGGCGGCAGCAGATGGCTTTCGCCTGTCGGTACGGAAGGCGACCCTTTCATCTCCTGCCTCGCGACCTTTCAATGCAGTCATCCCAGCGCGGGCTTTGAGTGAACTGGCTCGCGTTTCGGGCGACAGCGATCAAACTCTGACGATGGTTATGCCCCCTGGCCGCGGGCAGGTAGTATTCCGGCTGCGAGATGTTGAGCTTGTCTCCCAACTCATCGATGGTTCTTTCCCTGATTACGAACAAATCATCCCGCGCCAATACCAGACTCGCGCCGTGCTTTCTACCAGCTCATTCTTAAAGGCCTGTAAGCAGGCAGAAATTTTCGCTCGCGAAGGTTCTCATATCGCCCGCATCAATATCAACCCCGGAGGCGGATTGCAGCCAGGCACGGTGGAAATTTCTGGACAGTCAGAAGAAACGGGGTTCAACCAGAGTGTGGTAGATGCCAGCATTGAGGGACCGGCTTTGCTGATCGCCTTCAATGTGCGTTTTCTGCGTGAGGTGCTGGATGTAATCCGGACCCCAAATGTTGTTTTGGAAACCAATACGGAGACCAGCCCGGGAGTTATCCGCCCGGTAGGCGGCGCAGAAGAGCAAGGCGACTTCCTGCATGTGATCATGCCCATGCATCTGGGCAATTGATTCGTCAAACGAAGAATATCTGGCACGTTAGCAGGAAACTGCTGACGTGTTGTTTCTGTTAATTGCCCCGCATATTTTTTGGCTATGACTTTACCTCCACCATCTTCCGATCGCGCTCTGCATCTCTATCTCTTCCTGGCGCAGTACCCAATTCTGAGCAACCAGATTCGCGCCCGCATGCGCCGTGAACTTTTCGCCCGGGGCATTACGACCCAACTGGCTTTCGAAGCCGAGGCGCGCGAAAAAGCAATCCGCTCGCAGGCTTTGGAGGGTCTGCATGACCCATTCATGGAAGAGCCAGCCGATATCTGGGAACTGCGCCTGTCGCGGGTGCGGGATCATCTGACGGACTTCTATTTTGCCCATAATCTGCCTTACGATTTATTTGAGCGGATCGTGCGCGAGTCTTTAGCCGAACGCGGCGGAGGCGCAGAAGATGTGCAGGTTTCCTTCAACCCCGAACTTGCTCCGCAGAACCTGCTCTTCGAGCAGGCAATAGCGATTGAAAAAATGCCCGCTCAGCAGCGCCAGCAACATGAAGCTCGCCTGCAAGAGATCAAGGTGGTGCTTATTCGCACCATGATCAGCGACCACCTGGCTTATTTGAAGATTGCCAAGGATTGGTTCAAGATTGCGGACTTAAACGAAATCCGCTCTCGCAAGATCGGGTCCGGGAAAATTGGCGGCAAGGCTGCCGGGATGCTCTTAGCGGCGCGCATCTTGATGGAGCTGGGCGATGACGATATTCGTTCCTGTCTGAAAGTGCCAGAGTCATATTTCATCGGCGCTGATCTGACATACACCTTCATGGCTCTGAACGGCTTGATGCACTGGGGGGATCAAAAGTACAAATTAGAGGAACAGATTCGGGCGGATTACCCCCGGATACAGGCAGAGTTTCTGCAAGGAGAATTCCCGGAAGATATACTGGACAAATACCGGATTATTCTGGATCAGGTGGGTGACCGTCCGCTCATCGTACGGTCCTCCAGCTTGCTGGAAGACAACTTCGGTACTTCCTTCGCCGGAAAATATGAAAGCCATTTTTGCCCGAACCAGGGCACACCCGAAGAGAATTTGCATGATCTGACCAGAGCGATTACCCGCATCTATGCCAGTATTTTTAACCCGGATGCGCTGCTCTATCGCCGATCCAAGGGGCTGCAGGATTATGATGAGCGCATGGCCGTATTAATCCAGGTCGTTCAGGGCGAAAAATTTGGGCGCTACTATTTGCCTCACGCGGCAGGGGTGGCTTTCAGCCGCAACCTGTATCGCTGGTCGCCTCAAATCCGCCGCGACGACGGTTTTTTGCGCCTGGTGTGGGGTTTAGGCACACGGGCAGTGGATCGCGTGGGCAACGATTACCCTCGTCTGGTGGCATTGAGCCATCCGCAGCTGCATCCAGAGGCTTCCACAAAAGCCATCCGCCGCTATTCGCAGCAATATATTGATCTGATTGATCTGCAGGATAATCAGTTCAAGTCTCTGCCCATTGATCAAGTGATGCAATCACGTTACCCCGTCCTGCGGTATCTGGTACAGGTTGACCAGGGAGATTACCTGACCCCTCTGAGGATTATGCTCCGCCAGGGCAATGTGGGCAACCTGGTGCTCACCTTTGATGAATTATTCCGCCGTACTCCGCTGGCCAGGCGCTTTACTCAAATACTGCAAATCCTGGAAAAAAATTATCATTCGCCGGTGGATACCGAGTTCACCATCCAGATACTAGAACCAGCCAGCCCTCAACCTGAAGTGCAGATTACCTTGCTGCAATGCCGCCCCCAGAGTCACCTGAAGGAATCCGAAGCCCGGCTTCCCCCAAATCTTCATAGTGAAGATATCGTCTTCTCAACCCGGCGGATGGCTCCACGCGGGCGCATCAGCGTTGTGCGCTACATCCTATTCGTGCCCCCAGAAGAGTACTATGCTTTGCCGACGCCAGCCTCACGGGCGGAACTGGCAATCACCATTGGGCGTCTGAATACCACTTTACAAAATGAAGTGTTTATCTGCGTTGGGCCGGGCCGGTGGGGCACGACTAATCCCGATTTGGGCGTATCGGTTGGTTACGGGGATATCTATCATACGCGTGCGCTGGTAGAACTGACCGGCGAGGGGATTGGCGCCGCTCCTGAAGCATCTTTTGGCACGCACTTCTTTCAGGATCTGGTGGAGGCCAATATCTTCCCTCTGGCAATATATCTGGATGATGAGGGTGTCATTTTCAATCGAGACTTTTTCTACCATTCCTCTAACCGGCTCCTAGATTTCCTGCCTGAAGAAACCAGCAAGGAAGGATATCTGCGTGTGATCGATGTGACCCAATTTCGCCCAGGTCACCATCTCACAATGGTCATGGATGATGAAAATGGGCGATCCGTAGCTTATCTGGAAAGAGATGAATGAAAAAATTTGTTGCTGTAGCAGGGAACATTGGCGTAGGGAAATCCACTCTGGTGACATTGCTCTCTAATCATCTGGGTTGGGAGCCATTTTTTGAACCGGTGAGTGAAAACCCTTACCTGGCGGATTTCTATCAGGATATGCGTTCCTGGGCTTTTCACTCCCAAATATTCTTTCTCACCCGGCGCTTACGTGCACACCGCCAACTGCTCGACCACCCCACCTCAGCTATCCAGGATCGCAGTGTTTATGAAGACGCAGAGGTCTTCGCTCACAACCTGTATCGACAGGGATTAATTGGCGAACGGGATTATAATTCCTACCGAGAACTCTACCAGGTGCTGACCGAATTTCTGCCGCCGCCAGATCTGGTGATCTATTTGCGAGCATCCGTCCCAACATTACTGCATCGCATCAAGTTGCGTGGCCGTGAATATGAGCGCCAGATCTCATTCGAGTACCTGGAACAGCTCAATCAGCTTTATGAGCTGTGGATCGATCATTTCAGCCTGTGTCCAGTACTGGCTGTGCCTGCGGATGATCTGGATTACGTCGCCAATCGCGGCCACCTGGATTTGATTGTATCTAAAGTACAGGACAAGCTGATGGGGAAAGAAGAAGTGGTGTTTGAACCAGACGAAATGAATGGACTCAGCGCCAGGCCGAGCTGAGAGATGTCCTGGCGTCGAGACTGGCTCTGCGTTTTTATGAATAGGAGGTTCCGATGACCAATCTAATTGGACAGACAATCATGAACCGTTTTCGGGTGGATGCGTTTTCTGGCTCAGACGAAAAGAGTGAAACATATCGCGCCTGGGATTTGCAGCGCAACCTTCCCGTGGCAATGAAAATGCTGCACAGCAATCTCGCCAGCAATCCGCCTCTTACATCTCTCCTGCAGCAGGCATCGAGCTCCTTACAAAATCTGTCTCACCCGAATCTGGCGCCCTATCTCGGCTTCTACCAGGCGTCAGGCTCGACCTTTGCGTTGGAGCAGTGGATTGACGGCCCCTCTTTGGGCGATGTTATGCGCTTGCGTCAGGGGCAGCCCTTCTCCGCCCAGGAGGCCTTAATCATCTTGAAAGCGCTCTCGGCAGCCCTGGATTACTTGCAAGATTATAGCTGGGTGCACAACGGAATTCAGCCAGACCATGTCAGGCTCGATCAGAGTGGAAATGTCTATTTGACCGAGGTGGGTTTCTGCTGGCGCTCTGGGAGCGCTGCGGCTGCCTTAGGCTCGCCAGCCTACATGGCGCCCGAACAATTCAAAGGCCAGCCGCTGACTTCTGGGGTAGATGTGTATGCTTTGGGCATATTAGTCTTTGAACTCCTGACCGGGCATCATCCCTTTGGCGGCGCGGCTGCGGCTCCAGCCACGAACGACTCCACCACTATCCAGAGGCTGCGGCAGGCGCACCTGACCCTTCCTCCACCCAACCCGCGTGCCCTTAATCCGGCCATCTCGGAATCCCTGGCAAATGTGATGATGCGGGCAATAGCCAAGGACCCCGAAGACCGCTACTTGAGCGCCTCGGCATTTTTCGAGGCGGTCTGTGATACCCTGGCTACCGTTCCAGAACGTGTGCCAGCCAGGATGGCAGTAGCAGCAGCCGCAACCCAGGTGGCTGCGCCATCAGCACAGCCAACCGCACGCATGGAGCAGCCAGTGGCTGCTCCCCAGATCGTGCTGCCTACTTCTCGCCTGGAACAGCCCGATTCGCAGAGCGCCCCGGTCAAGAGACCTGTCTGGATCTGGGCAGTGGTCGGAGTTTTGGGTTTAAGCGTATTGCTGTGCCTGGGGATATTCCTGGGGTCACGCATCCCCTCGATTGTCTCAGGGCTATTCGGTTCAGCGACTCCTACTATAGCATCCATAGCAACCGCAGTCCCCACCATCGCCCCGACCCAGGCAGTTATTCCAACGAATACGAGCCGTCCAGGAGCCCAGGGAGCTCCGACCCAGCCGCCCACGCCGATACCCACGCCGACACCCATGCCCACGGATCGCCCTGCTCCCACCTTGCTGCCAACGATTACCCCTTCTCAGAATAAAATTGAAGTACGCGTCTATAACCGCATGGCTTTTCAGGTCGAGGTCTGGTTGGATGACCGGAAAACAATCAAGGCAACTCTGGACACAAACAAATATATGGGTTTCTTTAACATTTCTATCGGAGATCATGTCATCCACTACTGCCGCGCAGATGATCCCAGCAATTGCGGCAAGAAAGACATTTATGTCAGCACCGATAGCCCCTCCTTCAACAGGGATAAGAATGCCTTCATCACGGAAATTCCTTGATTAGACGCCGGGAGGTTTGATGTGCGCTCCAGGCAGGCTGTCGCCTCGTATCATCCGCCTTCTGGTTCTGCTGTTCGAAATAGGGGCAGTGATTATTCTGCTCGGTGTCTCGATAGTGCTGGTGCGCCGCTACAATCAAATAGCCGTTGCCCCACCCACTCATTCCACGTTCGACCTGCGTGACCCTGAGCGCATCGCGGCGGCCACCCTGGGAGCTGGCTTCACCCAGACAGCCGCTTCCCTGCCCACGCCAACACCGACGGTTAGAGTGGCTTTTACTGCCGCTCCGCCGATTACATCGACCCCCTCTCGCACGCCGCTGCCTTCCAGTACACCCATCCTGCCGCGTGGCAAGATCGTTTTTACCTGCACTCCCGAAGGGTTCAACCAGCTGTGCATGCTGAACGCCGATGGCAGCAGCTATGTGCGTTTGACAAACCGTCAATACAATGACTATTATCCATCTTTTGCGCCAGATGGGCGTTCCATAACTTACGTTTCCAACCGCCACGGGCAGTTTGCGGTCTATATTCTCGACCTGGTGAGCCTTGTTGAAAGCCAAATCACGGATATGGAGGAGTTGAGCAGCGCGACTGCGCCAGAATTCAGCCCTGATGGCAGTTGGATCGTTTTTGCTATGAAGGTATGGGATGATTCCTCGATCTGGCTGGTTGCACCCGATGGCAGCGATCTCCATGCCCTCACCGATAAAGAGCACAATGAAATTGATCCAACCTGGTCGCCAGACGGCCATCAGATAGCCTTTGCTGCTGTGCGGAATAGTTATGTTGAGCTGTTTGTGATGAACGTGGATGGCAGCCAGATTCGCCAGGTCACGCGGGATGTGCCGCGGATTGGAGGCCGCAGTTCCTGGTCGCCCGATGGCAAACGTCTGGTGTTTTATGCCGGCCCAAAAGATGATCGGGATATTTATACGATTGAGATTGAAACGGGTGAAGTGCAGCGTTTGACGCAAGGAGGAAATAACACCGGCCCCTGCTACTCACCGGATGGAGAATGGATTATATTTTCTTCGTCGCGGGATGGCGATCATGAACTTTATCTGATGCGGGCCGATGGGTCTGGCTTAAGACAATTGACAGCAAATGACTATGACGATTGGCAGCCTCGTTGGGGCTGGTGAGTCTTCCCGGGTTTATGTCTTGCACAATCATGTACATTGAGGTAGAGTCAACGAATAGACGAGGAGAATATCATGACAGGTCTAAAAGCTGCTGCTCAAATGGATGTGGGCTGTTTAAGAGACATCAACGAAGACAATGCCTGGGCGCAGGTCTATCACCCGTTTGGAAGGCAGCCGATCGGTCTATTCATTGTCTGTGACGGTATGGGTGGTCATATGGGGGGCGAGTTTGCCAGCTATTGGGCTGTCGAAGCGATCAAAAGCGAGTACGCAGATCTGTTTTCGACCAAGGATCCTCGGGCTACAGTTGTCCTGTCGGAAGAAGATATTGAAGCGGCTCGCTCGGGCTACCTGCTGCCTCGTTTATTGAAAAAGGATAAACAAGAGCGAGTCGACCTGGAGGCACGTGTCCTCTCTGCGGTGCAAAAAGCCAACCAGGTTGTGCATGAATATGCTCTGCGAAAACCAGAAAAGGCGGGGAATGCTGGCACGACTGTGACCATGGCATTCATTCAAGGGAATAAGGCCATTATCGCCAATGTGGGGGATAGCCGCACCTACCTGCTGCGCAATCACCAGTTACGCCAAATCAGCCAGGATCACTCATTGGTCGCCAACCTGGTTTCGACCGGGCAGATTTTACCGGAGGATATTTTCACCCACCCCCAAAGGAACGTGATTTACCGTTTTCTGGGTCAAAAAGGCCTGGTGCATGCAGATATCTTCCACGAATCTCTGCGCGCTGGAGATTATTTGCTGCTCTGCTCGGATGGATTATGGGAGATGGTGCATAGCAATGGGATCATGGCAGAAATAATTGAAGCCGCGGACGAACCCGCACAGGCCTGTCAGGAATTGATCAACGCTGCGAATGCGGCTGGAGGAGAAGATAATATCGGTGTCGTAGTGGTTAAGGTGGCAGGGTGATTTCGGGTTAGAGGTTGAGATGACGCTGCGTGTAGGGGATGTGCTGAATAATCGCTATCGCGTGGTCAAGCGGCTAGGCCAGGGTGGATTTGGTGCAGTTTATCGCGCTGATGACCTGATCTTAAAAACAACTTGCGCGATTAAGGAAAACCTGGATTATTGGGATGAAGCACAGCGTCAATTCGAGAGAGAAGCTCAAATTCTGGCTGGCATGCGCCACCCGAACTTACCCCGAGTGACAGATTTTTTCACTTTGCCTGCGCAGGGCCAATACCTGGTGATGGATTTCGTTGAGGGGTATGATTTACAGACCATCTTGAACCGGGTGGGACAGCCCTTATTAGAGAGTCAGGTATTGATCTGGATTGACCAGGTTTGTGACGCCCTGATTTATCTCCACAGCCAATCCCCCCCCATCATCCATCGGGATATCAAACCAGCCAACATCAGGATCACTCCCACCAACCAGGCGATGCTGGTGGATTTTGGCCTCGCCAAAGCCTATGATCCGGATACTAAAACCATCCTGGGAGCACAGGCGGTCACAGCCGGTTATTCACCAGTTGAACAGTACGGTCAGGAAGGTGGAGAACATATCCGGACGGATGCCAGGACGGATATTTATGCCCTGGGAGCTACCCTGTATACCTTGCTAACGAACCAACTGCCGCCAGAGAGCATTGCCCGCGTGATGGGCACACCCTTGCCTCGAGCGCGCCAGCTGAACCCAAAGATCAGCCCGCAGGTTGACGAGGCGATCCTGCGCGCCATGGGGCTGATGGCTGCAGACCGGTATGCACATGTGAGCGAACTCCGCCGGGCGCTGAAGAGAACCAGGGTGATCGAGCCCCCAAAATTCCCTGGAGCAGAGGCCACCTCCCCTCAACTGACGACAAATGGATCGGCGCCTTCTGCAGCCGCTGTTCCCAGCCAGCCGGTAAAACCGCGCACCATGCCAGGCGCTGCCCCGATCGCAACTCGGATTCTGCCAACTTCACGCCGCTCAGCTGCAAAGATTGAGTGGGTTAAGATCCCGGCTGGAGAGTTTATCTTTGGGGAAGACGGCAAGAAAATATCCTTGCCGGCTTTTCAGATCGCCAGATTCCCGGTGACAAACCTGCAGTATCGGCTTTTTTTGGATGCCCGTCCGCTGCACCCCGCCCCATCGCATTGGAAAGGGCGGGATTTCCCGATGGGCAAGGCCCGCTATCCTGTGGTAGGAGTGAGCTTCTACGATGCGATGGCCTTCTGCGAATGGATGAACTGCCGTTTGCCGACAGAAGAAGAGTGGGAGAAAGCCGCGCGGGGCTCTGATGGGCGCACTTACCCCTGGGGAGAAGCCTGGGAGGATGGGAAATACTGCAACAACTGGGACGCCGGGGTGGGGGGAACAACCTCGGTGGACAGGTTTTCACTCGGCATAAGCCCATATGGCGTCTGGGATATGGTGGGAAATGTTTGGGAATGGACCGGCAGCGAAAACCAGGGGCCTTATATGCACGTGCTTCGGGGCGGCTCCTGGCGGTTGTTCAGCCGCTTTGCAGTGCAGGTTACCCGGCGGGACTGGCATACTCTGGATGATTCTCGCGACGACCTGGGTTTTCGCTGCGCGCGTAATATCTAGCCTGGGTCGGATCCATGCTCGGCAAATACACACAGCTGCGATCGCTAGGGAAGGGGGGCATGGGGGCTCTGTACCTGGCCAGTGAAAAGATCGCTCAGAGCCAGCGGCTGGTGGTTATCAAAGAAATGCTGGACTATTACGACCCTAAGGATCCCCAGGGCGAGGAAAAAGCGCGCAAGCGCTTTGAAGCCGAAGCTGGCACATTGGCTTCAATGAATATCCCCGGCATCCCCCAAATTTTTGATTATTTCACCGAAGGTGGGCGCTATTATATCGTCATGCCGTTCATCGAAGGAGAGAACCTCGAAACGGGACTGACCCATCTGGATGATAACGGCCAGCTTGTGAAGGGAAAGCCATACCCGCTGGATAAGGTGCGCCAATGGGGGGCCAGGCTGTGTAGAATCCTGGAGAACCTGGCTATCCATCATGTGATTCATATGGATATCAAACCAGCCAATTTGATTGTGGACAAATCTGGCGAGATCTGGTTGGTCGATTTTGGCACAGCAAAATCTCCTCGCGCGGCTTCGCCCGGCAGCCAGGTAGGGCTGCAAAAATCCAGCATTTACGGAACGGTAGGGTACGCGCCTCCCGAGCAGGTGGCTGGCAAGCCCGAGGCGCGCTCCGATGTCTATGCTCTGGCTGCAACCTTGTATCATCTGATGACGGATGATGATCCGCGCGAACCGCCGCATGACTTTTCGCACTTGGGGCGCCTGCCCAAGGACATTGCTCGGGCTTTACAGTTAGCCCTCACCAAAGATGTCCACCGGCGCATCCATGCAGCTGAATTGGGGCACCTCCTGGAACCGCATTCTGGCCCCAGGCCGGCTTTCCGCTGGCAGGATGGCACGATCTCTCACGATCCAGGCGATCTGGTGATGACAGCTAACCGTTTGTGGGTGGAGGCGCTCGAATATTTTAAGGGGGACGATTGGATAAAGTGGTTCAAGGATTTACATCGCCATGATCTGGTCGCCCGTTTGCAGGCTATCCGTTCCAAAGAAGCGGATAGCGACCTGGCCCTGGATGCTCTGCTGCGGGAGCTCGATCCTTCTTTACCGCCCCCGCGCTTATTTCTTTCAATGACTGCCTTGGATGCCGGCATTTTACCCTGGCAGGCGCATCGCCATCTGGATATGAAGGCGGTCAACCTGGGCGGCGGCTGCCTGCGGGCGCAGGTAGTAAACATAACCCCGGGGCTGCGGGTCAAACCGGACAAATTCACTACCCACGATGCCTGCCCGGTGAAGGTGACTGTGGATGGCAGGGCGCTTTCTCCTTCTAGCAGCCCGCAAACCTTGCACCTGGATATCGATGGGGGCAAAGCGGGTACACTGCGCCTCCCGGTGACTGTGACCATTCCAGAACCAGAACTGCATATTCACCCACCCAATATCGATGCAGGCCCGCTGTATCGTGGAGAGGCGGCACCCCTGGCTATCAGGGTGAGCAACCCTGGCAAAAGCCCATTCGTGGCAGAAGCTCACAGTGACGTCGGTTGGGTGGCGGTAAAGCCAGCCCACTTTCGCTGCGCGCCTGGAGCGAGCCAGGAGATTAATCTGACGCTCGATTCTACCGGCCTGTCTTTTGGAGAATGTTCAGCTCAGATCAGCATCACCGCCCGCGCTGGCAGCTGGCAGTTGACCGAGCAGGCCCATCTGGCCGGGTATGTATCCCCCTGGAAAAGTTTTATCAAATATTGGCTGCCTCCTCTGGCCTGGGTGACAGGCTGGCTGCTCTATGGGACAGTCAGTGCGGGTGTTCTTGGGATGATCAGCGGAAGATTGATCGGGGCGCTAACGGCTTTGAGCACTGGCATCCTGGTAGGCGCTCTGATTGGTATGCTGGTCTATGCTTTTCCAGCAGCCATTGGCGGCAGTCTGGGGGCTCTGGGCACAAAAATGGGCCCGGTGGGAACCAGGCAAGGCATCATCGCGGGGGTCATCCCCGGGCTGATCGCTGGCGGGATCGCCGGGGGGCTGGCCTATAGATTGCTGTTTTGGCTGGGAATCGGGATCAGCGGCGAATTGGGTCTGGGACTATTTGGCGCATTAATCGGGATGATGATCGGTACAGTCTTGGGCATCGCACTTTGGTTTTTGCCGCGTCAGTGAGCAGATCATTCGGAGAAGGCTTTGCCACAATACTGGCAGAAACTCGCATCAGCCGCGCTGGACTGACCACAAGCAGGGCATTTATGAAGCTCTGGTGGGGCAGGCAGCTGGCGCGGTTTGCGGCTGGGTAATTGGGGCCGCGGCAGCCGCACTTTCGGCAGCCGAGGATGAGGCAGGCGTTTTGCCAGGCTGCTGGCAATATGCTTGCCGCGCGCGAAAGCCTGTGTATATAATTCTCGCATCTGGCGTGTGGATATATGACGTCCAGTCAGGTACCATTGTAAAATGGTGTTGCCCACCACGTAGGTGCCTGCATACGCAACCGCCACTTTTGGTACGATGCCCCAGACTGGGATCAGCCCAACCAGGCTGCGGGCCAGCTGGCGCCAGAGGAAGCCGCTCCCCAGGACGCTCCCAAACTCTGCCACGTAATCCTGCCAGCGGGTCGAAAAACCCAGCGTCAGCCCGAGTTTGTACACCAGGTAAGCCTGGGTCTTGGTCAGGACGAGCATATCCGCCAAATTGAGCGGCACATCAAAAACCGGCACAATCTCAGCCATGCCGGTGCTTAAAGAATAGGCTGCGTTCGAGAGACAGGTGTCATTGATCAGATAATGGGCAGCAGGGACGCGGAACAAGGGGAAAGCCCTGCCCAGACCCAAGACCTGATTTGGCACCAGGTCGATCACGGCAGGGGCGAATTTCGCCGTCAGAAAACCATCGTCCAGCACGGAACCGCACACTACCCGACGTCTCTTCCAGGCCTGCCACGGGATGATGGCGGTCGATCCGCTCGGTTCTTCAAACAGATTCTCAAATACAAGCACTTTTTTGCCCGTGTTTGCCCAACCCAGCGCCAGTTCCTTTTCCCGGGAGATATCTTGTTTCCGGCTGTCGATCATCAGGATGATCAGATCAACTTCAAAAGGACCTCTGGCTGCTTCCAAATCCAGGATCAGCATCGGTGTATCAGTTTCCAGGTGAGAGCGAGCGGGGTCGCGGCGCATCTGGCTGGCGAGCGTTGACCGACCAGAGCCTGGGTCGCCAACGATAGCCACTTTGATGCCATTCAGGGCCTGCTGCTGCAGCGGCCGCAAATCAATCTCCTGGATGTTTTTCCAGGTGTTCATCAGGTCAGATGTTTTTGCCATTGTTTCCCATGCTGATAGTGCTCTGTAAATTGTTTACGTATTTGCAGCCGATATGTTTCATTACCGCGGCTATATTTTACTTTACTTTATCCCACATATTATATATAATGTATTATACATAATCCCTGGCGTGTGGTTAGAGAAAATGGTGGTGAAAGGGGACTCCCTGGTGATGGGTACGTTTGAAGACGACGATCGCGAGCTGGTTCAAAAACGTTCTTTGAAGGGTGAGGTCTTTGAGTTCCTTCACAAGCGCATTGTAGCTGGCAAGTATGCCCCCGGCGAATGGCTCAGGCAGGAAGAGATCTCCAGCTTGCTGGGAGTCAGTCAAACGCCGGTGCGCGAGGCGCTGGATTTATTGGTTTCTGTGGGCTTAGCTGAACGCGTGCCCTACCGCGGTGTGCGCGTCCCCGAGCCGACCCCAGAGCAAATTGTAGATTCCTATGCCATGCGCTTGCTGATGGAAAGCGCGGCTGCGCGCCTGGCTGCCCACAACGCTTCCCAGGATCAGCTTATGGTTATGGCGGAGATCGTCGCTAAAACCCGACCCCTGGTCACCCTGGATGATATGTCCAGCCAGCGTCAGCTGAATAAAATGTTCCACCTGACAATCGCCGAATCGAGCGGAAGCCTGCTCCTGACCAAGCTCTACCAGATGACCTCAAATATATTCCCCGATTGGATGCTGTACGAGTATATGTTCCGACATCCCGAACTGCTAGAATCCAGCCTGGAAAAGGAATATCTTGAGCACCAGGCGATTTTCGATGCTATCGCCGACCATAAAGCTGAACTTGCGGCTCAACATACACTTGAACATATCCACAATCTGGGCCGGGAATTGGTCGATTTCTTACGCATTCCTGCCAGCCTGGTTCAGAAAATCGAGCAGCAGATTGCTCCGCTGCTGGCGACAGGCCATTCAGAGATGAAATTCAGATAATCATTTAGGAGAAGAACTATGCATACCGAATTGTTCCAAGCTATGGCGCAATGCATCATTGATGGGGATGCTGAGGCAGCCGAAAAACTGGCTAATCAAGCCATTGAACTGGGCATCGACCCTCTGGAGGCAATTAACCAGGGGTTTGTGATTGGTGTGAATCACGTAGGTGATGAGTTCAGCTGCGGCAATGCTTTCCTGCCCGAGCTGGTCATGGCAGGTGAGGCGATGAAAATCGCAGTGAGCACCCTGGAGCCAGAAATGGCCCGGCGCGGCACACAGCGCCAGGTCTTTGGCAAAGTTGTGCTGGCTACCATCCATGGCGATATTCACGACATTGGTAAAACCCTGGTGGGAACCATGCTCTCCGCAGCTGGCTTTAAGGTCTACGATCTGGGGGTGGATGTCCCGGTGACTAAAATCATTGAGAAGGCCCGCGAGGTAGAGGCCGACATTGTCGCCGTCAGCGCCCTGCTGACCACCACCATGGTGCGCCAGCGCGATGTGGTCGAGGCTTTGGACGACATGGGCCTGCGCCCCAGGATCAAAGTTATGGTGGGCGGCGCGCCTGTCACCAGCGAATGGGTCAAAGAGATCGGGGCGGATGGTTACAGCGAGGATGCTATCGGGGCTGTACAGGTTGCCAAGCAGTTGGTAGGCGCGTGATAGGTACAACTGTGACTGGCAAAATTAAAACCATCACCAATCCAGCGCTCAGCCTGAACCTGTTCAGCGCTGAAGACATCCAGCGGCTCCATACCGCCACCCTCGATATCATTGAAAATATTGGTGTGCGCTTCCCCTCGCCGCGCGCCCTGGATATCTGGCAGGCGCATGGCGCCAGTGTGGATCGAGCAACCTCCATTGTCAAGGTTCCGGGGCAGATCATTGAGCAGGCGCTCAAGAGCGCCCCGCCAGCATATACTCTGGCTGCTCGCCAGCCGGACCAGGACTTACCACTAGATGGAAATCATGTGTACCTGGGTACAGATGGCTGCGGCGTCGAGATCATCGATATTCAGACCGGATTGAGGCGCAGATCGGCTTTACAGGACGTGGCGGATATTGCCCGCATCGCCGACCACCTGGAGGAGATCGCCTTTCATTGGGTGGCTTTATCCGCCCAGGACTGCCCTCCACACAGCCGCGGTCTGCACGAGCTGGCTGCGGTTTGGGAAAATTCAACCAAGCATGTGCAAACGGAAAGTGTCTATTCCGAGCGGGAAGCACGCGCCGCGGTAGAAATGGCCGCGGCAATTGCTGGCGGCAGAGAAGCGCTGCGCAAGCGCCCGGTGCTCTCGATCATGCAGTGCACCGCCCCACCGTTGGGCCATGATGGCGGCAGTCTGGAGGCGGCGCTGATCGTGGCAGAGGCTGGCATCCCAACCGGTTTCATGACCATGACAGCTGCTATGACCACCGGCCCGGCGACTCTGGCGGGCACGTTGGCAGTGGGCAACGCAGAAGTGATCAGCGCCACTGCACTGATCCAGCTGGCTTTCCCAGGCGCTCCAGTGTTTTATGCGGCTGCCCAAACGGCCTCTGACCCGCGCAGCGGAGTATACACCGGCGGTGGGCCAGAGGATTTTCTATTCGGCGCAGCAACCAACATCCTGGCAGATTACTACAACATCCCCCTCTCAATGGGTTCGTTTGCTACCGGCGCTAAAGAGGCTAATTGGCAGGCGGGGGTGGAAAACAGCCTCTCGACTTTCATGGCTTGTGTAGTGATGTCAGATATGCTCCTGGGCGTGGGTTTCTTGCATGGCAGCCGCATCTGGTCTTATGAACAGATGCTGATGGACTGCGAAATTTACAGCCTTGTGCATAAAATGATGCAGGGCATCCCGGTCAACCAGGACACCCTGGCGTTAGATGCCATCCGCGCGGTCGGTCCAGGAGGCAACTTCCTCTCTCAAAAGCACACCCGCCAGCACATGCGCGATTTGTTCACCCCGCAGTATATGGATCGCCGCCCATACAACATATGGGAAGAGAAGCGAGATGGGGCGCGGGAATGGGCTCTCGCCAGGGCCAGACAGATTCTGACATCCCACCAACCCGATTCTTTAGATCTTTCGCTGTCGCGCGAGCTTCAACAGATCATCGCTGCAGCAGAGAAGGAGCCGTCTGCATGAGCGCAATTCAACCTAAAATCGAACTGCTGTCAACAGAAATGGTACAGCGCATCCTGGATGAGGCCTACCAGTTGATGATGTCGCCGGGCATCAAGGTTCAATCACCGCGGGCCAGGGAACTGCTGGCCGCTGCAGGCGCCCAGGTGGATGAGACCAGCGAAGTAGCCAAGATCCCCGACACAGTGGTGGCTCGCGCCTTAGAGACCGCGCCCCACCAGTTTTTTCTGTATAATCGCCTCGGGGAGCCGGTGGTGAATTATGGGGGGGATGCAGTTCACTTCGACCCAGGCTCCTCGGGAGTGCATATTCTCGACCCGCAGACACTGGAGCATAAGCCATCTTATACCCCTGACCTGATCCGCTTGATCAAAATTACCGAAATGCTCCCGCAGTACGACGCCCAGTCCACAGCGGTAGTATGCAACGAGGTGCCTAAGGCGATAGGCGACCTGTATCGCCTGTACCTGGTACTGATGTTCTCTTCCAAGCCGATCGTTACTGGGGCATTTTCGGTTTCCACTTTACAGTATATGATCGATATGCTGGCGATCTTTGCCGGTGGGCGCGCCTCCCTGGCGGAGAAGCCCCAGGCGGTCTTCGACGTCTGCCCTTCCCCCCCCCTGATCTGGTCCGCATTCGGCGCAGAGAACCTGATCGAGTTAGCCAGGGCGGGTGTGCCAGCGCAAATCGTGTCCATGCCTCTGGCCGGCGCTGCCGCGCCGGTGACGCTGTTAGGCTCTGTCGTGCAGCATGCCGCGGAGTGTCTCAGCGGGATCGCCATCCACCAGCTTGCCAGGCCGGGAGCGCCCATTGTGTGGGGCGGCGCACCAGCGATCTTCGACATGCGCAAAGGCACTACCCCGATGGGCGCGATTGAGACGGCAATGATTGATGCGGCTTATGCTCAGGTGGGTAAGTCTCTGGGACTGCCCACGCACACCTACCTGGGCGCCAGCGATGCCAAGGTTGTCGATGCTCAGGCTGGCATGGAGAGCGGCATGACCGCGCTGGTGGGAGCTTTGGCTGGCATCAATATGATCTCAGGCGCGGGTATGCTGGACTTTTTGGCCTGCCAGAGCGCTGAAAAACTGGTGGTGGATGCCGAAGCAATCGCCATGGTAAAACGGTTGTTAGCTGGCATGCAGGTGCGCACCGATACGTTGGCCCTGGAAATGTTCGCCGGCATCCAGTTCAAGGGCGAGTTTCTCAAACAGAAGGCTACTCGCCAGCTGTTCCCGTTAGAACAGTATCTCCCCTCCGCAGTGATCGATCGCGACTCGATTCGCGGCTGGCAGCAGGAAGGCAGGCTGGATACATTTGCCCGCGCCAGGCAGCGCGCCAGCAGTCTGCTGGAGCAGTACCAACCGCCTCGCCTGCCCTCGGATCAGCAAAATGAGCTGATTAAAATGATTCAGCGCCTGGCCGAAGAAGCGGGCATGGCGAAGATGCCAGATATTGGAAAGGAAGAATCCATCCCATGATAGACCTGGAGTGGCTGCTCCGCCTCCCCTGTGTAGATCCCGAGCAGGGTTTCAGTATCTCCCCCGATGGCCTAAAAGCAGCTTTTTCCTGGAACAAGACTGGCCAATGGGAAATCTATGAAGTCCTCCTGGATGGTTCTGCTATTCCCCAGCAGGTGACGCAAGGGCCGGGCGGAAAGTTCGCCCCGCGCTACAGCCCAGATGGGACATACCTGGCATATGTGGTCGACTTCGATGGCGGGGAGCGCTTCAGTCTTATTACTCGCCATCTATCATCAAGCCAGATAACCAACCTGACCCAGGATGAGCCGGGGGCGCTGCAGCCCAGCTACAGCTGGTCGCCAGACAGCGCCTGGCTGGCATTTATCTCCGATCGATCGGGAGTTTTTGATACCTACATCATGCCCGCCTCGGGAGGAACGGCGCGTTTGGTTCTGAGCATCTCTCATCCTCAGGTGGGCGTGCGCTGGTCGCCAGATAGTCGCTGGCTGTTAATAACAGCAGAAACACATGGGCAGGATTATGGCGTCTTTATTGCCCCGGTTGAGGGTGGAGAAATCCAGCACCTCTCCGACCAGTCTGGCGCGCTCAACGCTCGCAGCGCCTACTGGTCACCCGACAGCCGGCAGGTCGCCTTTGCTTCAGATATACATGGCTTTTATGATATTGGCATCTACGATTTGGAAAATAGAGACCTCACCTGGGTGACTTCAGGGAAGGGGGACAAATCTTTCCCCCACTGGTCTCCTGATGGGCGCTGGCTGGTCTATGTCCACAGCCAGGGCGAAATCACCTGGCTGGAGTTATTCGATCGGCATACGAGGAAATTCTGCCGGATCCAGGCAGGAGCCGGAGTCCATTATCTGCCGAAGTTTACCCCGGATGGGAAAGCAGTAGCATTTGTCTTCGACAACCCATGTATGCCAGATGATCTATGGCTGTACTCAATCGCAGATGGCAGCCTGCGCCAATTGACCCACTCCTTGCCCTCGGACGCGCCAACCAGTTTGTTCACTATGCCCACTGCTGTGGAATATCCGGGCATGGATGGAGAAAAGGTCCCCGCGCTGCTCTTTCAGCCGCCCCAGGGCGGCAGCCGCCCGCCGGGCGTGGTGATCATTCACGGCGGTCCGACCTGGTTGTTCCAGTTCCTGTGGTATCCGATCATGCAGCACATGGTCAGCCGCGGCTGGGTGGTGTTGGCTCCCAACTACCGTGGTTCGTCCGGTTATGGGCGAAGTTGGCAGCTCGCCAATCGTTTCGACCTGGGCGGGGTGGATACACAAGATGTGGTTGCCGGAGCGGATTATCTCATTCGGCAGGGGTTGGTAGACCCGAGGCGGATTGCCGTCACGGGCCGCAGCCACGGCGGCTACCTGACCATGACCTGCCTGACCCAATTCCCGGATCGATGGGCGTCTGGTTCCGCGGTCGTGCCCTTCCTGAACTGGTTCACCTCACATGCAAATTCGCGGGAAGATCTGCAGCACTGGGATATTGAGAACTTTGGCGACCCCCAAGAAAATCACGACCTCTGGCATACACGCTCGCCGTTTTTCTTCCTGGATCGCCTGCAGGCGCCAGTGCAGCTGATTTGCGGCGCCAATGACCCACGCTGCCCCGCCAGCGAGTCGCTGGCCGCCCAGGAAGCCCTCCAGGCCCTGGGCAAACCGGTGGATTTAATTCTCTACCCGGATGAAGGGCATGCCTTCTTGAAAATCGAAAACGTGATTGACAGCGAGCTTCGCCGGCTGGCTTTTCTGGCGCAGGTTCTGGAAATCGATTAGGAGAGAAACATGATGCAGCTGAGCGTTTTGACCCTGGAAGAGGTTGCCGCTATTCACCAGGCAACCTTACGCATCTTAGGGGAAGTTGGCCTGGTGCTGGCGCACGGCGAAAGCCGGGAGATCCTCGCGGGAGGGGGAGCAAAAGTGCGGGGAGAACGCGTTTTGCTGCCAGCTGCTCTGGTGGAGCAGTGCATCACGAAAGCTGTAAAAAAAGTAACTCTGCGCGGCCGGGGTGGAGAGGTCAAGACACTGGGCGATGGCAGCCTGCACTGGCATAATCTGGGTGGAGCCAGGGATATCTATGATGCCCGCAGCGGGCAGCGCCGCCGGGCGCTGCTGCAAGATGTGCGCGACAGCGCGCGCTTGCTCGACGCCCTGCCAGGCGCCACCACCATCACGCCATTTTTCACCCCACTGGATGTGCCAGGGGCGTTGATGTCGTTGGCGATGTATCGCCATGCCATCCCAAACACCACCAAACCGCTGCAGGGTCCGGGCGTGCAAACCGCGGCGGAAGTGCGTTTCGCTGTACGCATGGCTGAAGTGGTTGGCCCCCCTGGCGAAGTGCTGTCATTGAGCGTATCGCCGGTCAGCCCGTTGAACTTGCCAGATGACATGGCCGAAGCAATCATCGAAGTAGCTCGCCAGGGGATTGCTTTTGCACCGCTGCCCTGCCCCACAGCTGGCACGACTGCGCCGTTCTCGCTGGCCGGCGCCTTAGCCCAACAGAACGCCGAGGTGTTAGCCTGTGTGGTGCTGGCCCAACTCGTCCATCCCGGCCTGCCGATGATCTACTGTGGGCGACTGGCAATGATGGAGCCGCGCACTGGCCTTTCGGTGTGGGGCGGCGTGGAGCTGGGACTGGTTTCTGCCGCCACGGTACAGCTAGCGCACTATTATGATTTCCCGGTCAATGTGTACGGTTTTTCAACCAATGCCCACACCCTGGATATCCAATCAGGGTACGAACGGTCGCTGAATGCGGTCATCCCAGCCCTGGCCGGAGCGGACGAACTTTCGGGGATTGGCGAGATGGAGGCCGGCGTGATGGGTTCGTACGCTCAAATGGTATGCGACAGTGAAATTGCTGCTGGCATTCGACGCCTGCGGCGGGGCTTTGTGGTGGATGATGACTCTCTTGCCGTCGAGGTGGTGGCTGCCGCCATGGATGGCACACGCAACTTTTTGAGCCAGAGACATACCAGCCGCTACCTTAGAGCCGGGGAGGTCTTGCTGACCCAACTGGCCGAACGGCGTTCCTGGGAAACCTGGGAGCAAGAGGGCCAGGTGGGCATGGCGGAGCGAGCCCAGGCTGAAGCCGAGCATCTCCTGGCAACCCACCAGCCAGCCCCGCTTAGTGAAGACCAGGACCGCCAGCTAGATGAGATTATGCTTGAGGCGAAGTCGCGATTGGTCATGGAATGATCAGTAGGATGATGAACAGCCGGCAGCGGTTTCTGGCAACCATGCTGGGCGGCGCACCCGATCGCATTCCGCTTCTGGAAGAAGGGCTGCGGGAGGAGGTCCTGAACGCCTGGCAAGAGCAAGGTCTGCCGCCTCAGGCCGACCTGCAGGAAATGTTCCATTTCGACCGGCGTGAGGAAATCGCCCCTGACTTTTATTCTGCTTTGCCCGCCACAAAGCTGTTCAGCATGCCTGGGGGGTTGGAACTGCTCAACCAGCGCCTGAACCCGGACGATCCCAAACGTCTGCCCAAGGGATGGAAACGGAAGCTAAACGCCTGGCAGAACCGCGAGCATATTCTGATCTTGCAGGTGCATCACGGTTTTTTCCTGACCCTGGGGATTGAAGATGGGCGCAGCTTCACTCAGACGATGTACTTGATGGCTGACCAGCCAGAGTTCGTGCGCCAGGTGATGGCTATCCAGGGGGAGTTCGCCGTCAGGATGGCGGAGAAAATCCTGAGCCAGGTTGAGGTAGATGCGGTGCTCTTCAGCGAGCCCATTGCTGGGCCGCATGGGCCCTTGATCTCGCCCCGCGCCTACCAGGACTTCGTGATAAGCAGCTATCAGCCGGTCCTGGAGGTTGTCAAACGCTTTGGGATCGCCACGATTATCTACCGCACGTATGCGAATGCTGGGACGCTGCTGCCGGTGATCCTGCAGAGTGGTTTCAACTGCCTGTGGGCTTGCGAGACCAACCCGGTTCAAATAAGAGGCGCGGCTGCGATGGATTACCGCCAGATCCGGCAAACGTTTGGAAGCGACCTGCACCTGATTGGGGGAATCGATTTGGATATGCTGCGCCTTGGAAAAGACGCCATCCGCAGGGAGATGGAAGACAAACTGCCTCCGCTGTTAGAACAGGGTGGTTATCTCCCCCTGGCAGATGGGCGGGTGCGCCAGGATATTCCTTGGGCGAATTACTGCTATTACCGCCAGCTATTAGAAGAATTAACCCAACCGTAGCTTCAGGCCAGCCAGACCGGGCGGCAGGGAAATGTTCGACAGCTATCCTGTATTGTAGTATAAATAGCCTGAACTGAACCTTTCCCGATAAAACTGCAAAGCGAAACTGACGAGCCATGATGAAAACGCCCCTGTATCTCAACCCAAAGCAGCCTGTCAGAAAGAGGGTGCAGGACTTGATCTCCCGCCTGACCCTGGAAGAGAAAATTTTCCAGATGGTACACAATGCACCAGCCATCCCCCGGCTTGACATCCCGGAGTACGACTGGTGGAACGAATGTCTGCACGGGGTTGGGCGGGCTGGCCTGGCGACGGTCTTCCCTCAGTCGATTGGCCTGGCGAGCACCTGGGATGTTCCGCTGATGCATCGCATTGCCACAGCCATCTCAGACGAAGCACGCGCCAAGCATCACGAGGCCCTGCGGCGTGACGACCGCTCGCGCTATACAGGGCTGACCTTCTGGTCTCCGAATATCAACATCTTCCGCGATCCGCGTTGGGGGCGCGGGCAGGAGACCTTTGGGGAGGATCCCTATCTCACCGCGCGTCTGGGGGTGGCTTTTGTGCGCGGGCTGCAGGGAGACCACCGCCGCTACCTCAAGCTGGTGGCGACGCCCAAGCACTTCGCCGTTCACAGCGGGCCGGAACATCGCCGGCACAGCTTCGATGCGCGTGTCTCGCTGCATGACCTGTACGAGACCTATCTGCCAGCCTTCAAAGCCTGCGTGCAGGAGGGCGGAGCGGTCTCGGTGATGGGAGCTTATAACCGCACCAATGGCGAAGCATGCTGCGCCAGCCCAACCTTGCTAGAGAAAATCCTGCGCCTTGAATGGGGCTTTGGCGGGATGAATGGCCAGGAGGGGTATGTGGTTTCGGACTGCGGGGCAATCCGGGATATCTATGCCAATCACCGGATAGTTGAAACGGCCGCTGAAGCCGCCGCCCTGGCCGTGAAAGCAGGCTGTGACCTGAACTGCGGCGAGACCTACCCGGCGCTGCTGCAAGCTGTCCGCCAGGGGCTGATCGACGAAGCGACGATTGACCTTTCCCTGGAAAGGCTGTTCACTGCCCGTTTTCGCCTGGGTATGTTTGATCCGCCGGAGAGTGTGCCTTATGCGCATATCCCCTATGCAGTGAATAATTGCGCCGAGCACCGCCAGCTGGCTCTACAAGCAGGGCGCGAATCCATCATCCTGCTGAAGAATGATGGTCTGCTGCCCCTCAGCCTGGAGGCGGGAAATATCAAAACCATTGCTGTCATCGGCCCCAACGCAGCCGATGAGCGCGTTCTGCTGGGCAATTACAACGGCACACCTTGGAGGACGGCAACTATCCTGGATGGTGTCCGCGAGCGGGCTTATCCGCATGCGGAAGTTCTATATGCCCGGGGATGCGAGGTGCTGGGGGCCGCCAGGGCAGGGTTCGACGAAGCCTTGGAGTTGGCCCGCCGCTCGGATTTGATTATCCTGGCGCTGGGACTGTCTCAGCTCATGGAAGGCGAAGAGGGTCAGGAAGAAGGCGTCCAACCAGGCCAGGCCAGTCTGGGCGATCGCAACAGCCTGGATCTGCCCGGAGTACAGGAGGAACTGCTCAAGGAACTTTATGCCACCGGGAAGCCGATCGTGCTGGTGCTGCTGAACGGCAGCGCCCTGGCGGTCAACTGGGCGGACGAAAATCTACCCGCCATCCTGGAAGCCTGGTATCCGGGCCAGGCCGGGGGTATTGCTGTGGCGGAGGTTCTGTTCGGCGATTACAACCCGGCCGGACGCCTGCCAGTCACCTTTTACCGCACAGCCGAGGACCTGCCTCCCTTCGATGATTACAACATGGCAGGCCGAACGTATCGCTATTTTGATGGGGAGCCGCTCTATCCGTTCGGCTTTGGCCTGAGCTATACCCGTTTCAGCTATTCAAATCTGCACTTCCGTCACACCTGGTCTGCCAGCGGCCGCAGGCTGAACCTCCAACTGCAGGTGCAGAACATCGGTGAACGCGAGGGCGATGAAGTGGTGCAGGTTTATGTGCAGCATGCCAACCCGCGCTGGGCGGGGCCGCTCTGGCAGTTGGCAGGCTTCACCCGTTTGCGCCTATCGGTTGGCGAGGTGCAGCGGCTCTCTTTCACCCTCAGCCAGGAGCAGCTCTCCCAGGTGGATGACCAGGGCCAGTTGGTTTTCATTCCCGGAGAGATTCGCCTGGCGGTTGGCGGACAATCGCCAGGCTGGGAGAGCGCTGGCCAATTGCTCTACCAGTCGCTCTGGCTGTCCTAGGCGCCTCGCGGCAGCGCCGGGTAGACAGTTCGCTAACGAACTATTCGCTTACCCCAACGAAAACGGAATCATCCTCCGTTGTCCGCCCGCACCTCACCCACTTCTTTCACATCCACCGGCACGCCGTCAATCTCGGACGGGATCACATCCTGGGGGTCGAGCAGGGCGCGGGGCAGCTTCTTGCTGACCATCACAATCAGAGCGACCGTCTCGGTGCGCTTCTGACCGGTGTGGCGCAGACCCACACCCACCCCCACCACATTCGCCTTGGCCATCAATTCGTCCTGATGCAGGAGGCGCACCGCCTGGGCCTTCTCGATCGCTGCCTGTCGGTCGCCGAAGCCCTTCTTCACCGTCCCGCCGATTACGAAATCCAGCTTCTCCATCACCACCTGGATGGGGCTGAAGATGGTGGCCTGATCAGAGCCAGCAAACAGCAGCCCAACTGCCAACGGGGCATCGCTGGCGACCACCAGGGAACCAGAATCGCCTCCCTGGGACATAGCCGAACCCACAATCTGCCCTTCAAAGGAAGCGGTCAGTTCGGCGCCATAACCATAGTTGACCTTGACGCTGGCGTCCAGCACAGTGATCTCGCCGGTGGTGAATGAGGTCGTGCGTCCAGATTTACGCACCGCCATACCCAGTTCGGCAAGAGCTATACCGGTCACCGTCCCAATTTCCATGATCTCATCCAATAGAACCTGGTCATCCACCGGCCGCGCCAGGGCCGCGTCCACCTGGTTCTCGGCCTTGGGATTTGACTGAAAGGCCTGGATCTGGTGGCGCGAGCCAGCCAGCCGGGCCAGAGCATTTCCCAATGCAGCATAGCTGCGGGCGATGTCACAGGTGGCGGGGGCCGTGCCGAAATCCAGCGGACAGAAGCGTTCCAGATGCGCCAGGGTGTCCCGCTCCACCTGCCCGCCATCGGCCACGCCGGGCTGCAGGATGGGGTCGCCTGGGCTGGCCGCGTTGACATTGGCGAGCACGTGGTTGTTGGAAAGGATCATGCGCTTGCCCGTGCTGCGGTCGCGCACCACGCAGCCCAGTGTGCCGGCGGTGACTTTGTAATGGCCCACGCTCACCCCAGCCGGGGAAGGCCGCCAGCGCTGCGTGTTGGCCGAGAGCGGGCGCAGATCCCCCACCTCGATCACGTCAGTGCGGATGCCGCTGACCTCCTGGGGCACCAGAGCCTGCTCAGACAGCACCTGGGCGGGGATTTTCTGGCGCACCAGGACGACGATGCTCAGTTCATCGCTCACCTGGCCGCGGGTGACCCGGTAGCCCACGCCCATGCCAACCACATTCGGCCGGGCGAGAATATGGGCTTTATGGGCGGACTTTGCCTGGCGGGTCTGGTCAAGTAGAGACATACACTTCCTCCATCACCGTTATGTATGCGCAGGGACAGCACACAAGAACCATGTTGCAGGAAGCGTACCATTCGATCAAGAAAAGCTATGCAGCGGGGGCAGTCTCCTGGGCTCTGGCGGGCAGCCAGAAAGCCAACAGGCTGGTGATCAAGAAGAGCACTGCCGTGACGGCAAAAACGGAGCGCAGATTGAGCGACATGGCGACCAGCGAACCCAACAGAGGGGCCACAGAACGCCCACCCGCATCGATGGCGTTGTCCAGACCGTAGACTGCCCCGGCATGATCGGCCTGGCTCAGGCTGGCCAGCAGGGCGCTGATCGACGGGATGATCCCGCCCATCGCCACCCCCACCAGGGCCTGCAGCACCAGCAGCTGCCAGCCGGCGGCGACGAAGGTCTGCAGCGCATACAGCGCCGCGGCCGCCAGGGCGCTGCCGATCACCACCCGGCGGTGACCCAGACGGTCTCCCAGGCGGCCCAGGAAAACCGCGCTGAGAGTAGTCGTGGCCGAGGAGACGCCCACCACCAGACCGGTGAAGGTATTTAAATAGCTGGCATCGGAGAGCAGAGTCTGGATGAACAGGGGCGCCACCGGCACGATCACCATGCGGCCCAGCTGGCTGAGAAAGCGCATGCTGTACACCATCGGGATGCCGGCGGTGCCCAGCACCTGCCGCCACTCGCCGACCAACCCAACCCGGCGTTCAGACTTCTGGCGAACAAAGTCTTCTTTCACGCCCCAGAAAACGAGCACGCCCGCCAGGAACAAGAGCACCGCCGTCAGGTAAAAAGCAGCCGCATAACCATAGGCATCGGCGATGACGCCGCCGAGCAAGGGTCCCAGGGCGATGCCGCTGCCCATGCCCACCTGCAGCAGCCCCATGGCGAAGCCAATGCGCTGGCGCGGCGCCACCGAAGCCGCCAGGGCGTTGGCCGCCGACATGGTGCCGGTGACCAGCCCCTGGATGGCGCGCAGCAGCACCAGCTCCTCTGCCGAGCGGGCAAAGGCCATCAACAGCAGGATCACCGCCCCGCCAAACATGGCCCGCTCGACCATCAGCTTGCGTCCGTAGCGATCGGCCAGCGCGCCCCAGATGGGCGAGGCCAGCATCATGGTGAAGGCCTGGGCGGAGAACACCAACCCGGCCAGCAGCTCAATGCTCAGGCCGCTGACCGCCCCCAGGTCTTTGACATACAGCGGCAGGAAGGGGAAGATGACCGAAAAACCGACGGCTGAAAACAGCTGTCCAAGGAACAGAACGATGAGAGTCTTCTGCCAGCCTGCGGCAGCCGGATCGTCGCCCATCTCAGTCCGCCAGATCAGCGACCGCCTGATCCAGTGGATTTGCGGAGGAGGAGTTCTGCGCCTGGATCCAGTCGATCACCGGCTGGCGCCAGTCGATACCGGTCATGTAAGCCTCAGGGTCATAGCGCGCCAGCATCTCGAACTGGTCGCCGCCGGCGTACATAAAGTCATTCACCAGCACCGAATAGGTCTGGTCTGCCTGCAGCGGCTGGTTGGTTTTGTCCAGCACCCATTTGCCCGCCGCCCAGTGCAAGCCGCCCACCGCCAGGTTGCCCGCGCCGGCGCGCAGCACATCCAGCACCTGCGTGCCGGTCAGGCGCACATCTACCAGGGTGTTGTCGAAGGGCATGGCGCTGTAGATAGCCCCCAGGGTGAGCGGCCCGGCGGCGAAGCGATCGCGCATCCCGCCCAGGTTGGTCAGGGCGATATCCGCGGTGGGATAGCCGATCAGCCAGGTCTCGGTGAACAGGCTCTGCATGGCTTCGCTGCGGCGAGCGATTTCCTTCTTCAGGTAGCCGATCTCCACGCCCAATTCGGCCTCCGCCTTGGCCTGCCAGCTGGAGACCACGGCTGCCACCGCTTCATCGGCTCTGCCGCCCGAGTTTCTCTGTGTACCGACTTTCATCTCCAGAACCTCGCCCGTGGCGGGGTCGAGGGTAAAGCGCACATAGCCATAGGCTGTCAGGTTGGAGCCCGCCGAGACGATGGCAGTATCGCCCACCCGGGTGGAGAAGAGCTCGTGGCAGTGGCCCGCCCCGAACATGCGGATGCCCAGGTCGGACACTTTGAGCGCCAGGGAGGCCAACTCCGCTGTGCAAACATGGCTGTCGACCAGGATCAGTTGAGCGCCCGCCGCTCGCGCCTGCGGGATTACCTCGCGCAGCGCGTCTTCATAGTCCAGAAATTCAAACGCGGTCAGGTTAGCCGGATTGGTGGTGTTAAGAGTGGACAGGGTGGTCAACCCGACCACGCCCACCTTCAAGCCTGCCACATCCAGAACCACGTAGGGCTGGATGCCCAGGTCGGCAGGCGGCTCGCCGCTGCTGGCATAGCGGATGTTGGCGCTGAGATAGGGGAAACTCGCCTGGGCCGTGCGCTCTTTGAGCACCTTAAGGCCGAAATCGAACTCATGGTTGCCGATTGCAGAGGCGGCATAGCCCATGGCGTTCATCACTTCGATCATGCTCTGGCCCTTGAACCAGGTCGAGATGGCCGGGCCGACCCAGTTATCCCCCCCGCTGAGCAAAAGGGTCGCCTCCTGACCGCCATAGCCCTCTTTTTCTTTCAGCAGCCCGGTCAGTTCGGCTGCCCCCTGCCCCTCGTCCATGCCCAGCATCCAGCCGTGCTCATCGTTGGTGTACAGGACGGTGAGCTGGAGCGCATCTTGCGATGCTCCCGGGGTGGGGGATGGCGCTGGGGTCGAGGCCGCCGGCTGCGTGGCTTGTGGGGAGGGGGCGATGGTGGGCGAAGATGCCTGGCAGGAGGTAATCGACCAGGTCAAAGCCAGTAAGAGCAGCAACCGCAAATAGATCCGCATACAATAGTCTCCTGTCAATCAGGGATGATCACACGGGTGGAAGAGCACAGGATGTTATGCTGATTATACTCTCTGGGGCAGTCTCTTCGCCGAGTTTTGGAAGATCATAGGGATATTGGATCTGGAAGGCGCTCTCGGTCAGCTTTCAAGCCCCAATCCAGAAAATCCGCCGATCATAGATCAAGAAGGGGGGTTAATATAAATAAAATAAATGTTGATTTTTATCAAATTAAACCATTGACAATATTGAATTATTCAATAT
Source organism: Anaerolineales bacterium (assembly GCA_016935755.1). GTDB lineage: Bacteria > Chloroflexota > Anaerolineae > Anaerolineales > UBA4823 > JAFGQI01. The sequence goes on along the minus strand of JAFGQI010000112.1, from coordinate 8,004 downwards.
AATATTCAATATCAACCTGATATCGGGCCGCCCAATGGCCTCGGGTTGGAAAGGACACACAGAGATGAACGACAACCTGCTCGAAACCAACCCTGCCAGATCTCAATCCTGGATGCCGCGCTTCTTCACCATCTGGGGCGGGCAGGCCTTCTCGCTGCTGGGCAGCCAGCTGGTGCAGTTTGCCCTGGTCTGGTGGCTGACCCAAAAAACCGGCTCGGCCACCGTGCTGGCGACCGCCACGCTGGTGGCCCTGCTGCCGCAGGTCTTCCTGGGCCCGCTGGTGGGTGCGCTGGTCGACCGCTGGAACCGGCGCTGGACGATGGTGATTGCAGACGCCTGCATCGCCATCTGTACTCTACTGCTGGGCGTCCTGTTCTGGACGGGCCAGGTGCAGGTCTGGCATATCTACGTCTTCATGTTCTTACGCGCGGTGGGCGGCGGCTTCCACTGGCCCGCCATGCAGGCCTCCACCTCGCTGATGGTGCCCAAAGAGCACCTGGCGCGCATTCAGGGGGTCAATCAGGTGCTCAACGGCGCGCTGGGCATCGGTTCCGCCCCGCTGGCAGCGCTGCTGCTGGCGGTGATGCCGATGCAGCAGATTCTATTCATTGATATCGGCACCGCCCTGCTGGCGATCGCCCCGCTGCTGTTCATCGCTGTGCCCCAACCTGTCCGCAGCCTCAGCCCGGAGACCCCCGACGGCAAGACTTCCCTGGGGCAGGATTTGAAAGCTGGCTTGCGCTATGTGTGGGCCTGGCCTGGCCTGCTGATTATCATGATCATGGCAACCCTGATCAACTTCCTGCTCACCCCTGCCGGATCCTTGCAGCCTATCCTGGTCACCAGGCACTTCGGAGGACAGGCGCTGGAACTGGCCTATCTGGAGTCAGCCTGGGGGATCGGCATGCTGGTGGGCGGGCTGACCCTCAGCGCCTGGGGCGGGTTCCGCCGCCGGGTGGTGACCGCCATGGCTGGAATCATCCTGATGGGCGCGACGATGAGCCTGATCGGGCTGGTGCCCGCCTCCGGCTTCTGGCTGGCGGCTGGGCTGATCTTCCTGACCGGGTTCGCTAATCCGATCGTCAACGGCCCGCTGATCGCGGCGGTGCAGGCGGCGGTGGCCCCTGAGATGCAGGGGCGCGTGTTCACCCTGATGGTCAGCGTGGCTTCGGCCATGACCCCGCTCAGCCTGATCGTCGCCGGGCCGATTGCAGATCAGCTGGGCGTACGCACCTGGTATGTGATTGGCGGCCTGGTCACCATCCTGATCGGCGCGGTGGCCTTCTTCATCCCGGCGGTGATGCACTTCGAGGACGGGCGAACGCAAACAGAACCCGTCGCCCAAACTGAGCTGCCTGCCACGCCTGCGGCGCTGCAGCCTGCAGAAACTGGCGATTGACGTAAATCATTCGCACAGCGCCGCGAACTGCTATAATACCGGAGTCAGTCAATATCGGCTCCGGTATTTTTATTACGAAAGGCAGATCACTATGAAAGTATTATTCATCGGCGGCACCGGCATCATCAGCTCGGCCTGCTCCCAGCTGGCTGTGGAGCGCGGCATCGAGCTGTACCTGCTCAACCGCGGGCAGAGCTTCCGCCCGGCTCCGGATGGGGCGCATCTCATCCAGGCGGATATCAACGATCTGGCCGCCACCCGCAAAGCGCTGGACAAGCTGCACTTCGATGCGGTGGTGGATTGGATCGCGTTCACGCCCGAGCAGATCGAACGCGATATCCACCTGTTTCGCCAACGCAGCGGGCAGTTTATCTTTATCAGCTCCGCTTCGGCCTACCAGAAGCCGCCTGCCAGCCTGCCGGTGACTGAGTCGACCGTGCTGGATAACCCCATCTGGGAGTACTCACGCCAGAAGATCGCCTGCGAAGAGCGCCTGGTGCAGGCCTACCGGGAAGAAAAATTCCCCATGACCATCGTGCGCCCCTCCCACACCTATGACAAAACCCTGCTGCCCATGCATGGCGGCTACACCGTCATCGACCGCATGCGCAGAGGGAAAAAGGTGGTTGTGCATGGCGACGGCACCTCCCTGTGGACACTGACCCACCACAAAGACTTCGCCCGCGGCTTCCTGCCCCTGCTCGGCAATCTGCAGGCTATCGGGCAGGCGTACCACATTACCTCGGATGAATGGCTGACCTGGGACCAGATCCATGAGATCATGGCCTGGGCGGCAGGGGTCAAAGCGCATCTGGTGCATATCCCGTCCGACTTTATCGCCGCCTTCGACCCGGTGTGGGGAGAGAGTTTACTGGGAGATAAAGCCCACAGCGCGATCTTCGACAACAGCAAGATCAAGCGCCTGGCGCCAGAGTTTGCCAGCTCATCCATCCCCTTTGCGCGCGGGGCGGAGGAAATCATGGCCTGGTATGACGCTGACCCGCGCCGCCAGGAAGTCGACCCGATCTTCGATCGCCTGGTCGACCAGATCATCGCAGCTTATGAAGCCGCGCTGCCGTAGCTAAGAGCAGAACTTATTGGGCGGTGTTGCCCCCATCCACTACCAGCGCCGCGCCGGTCATGTAGCTTGAATCGTCGCTGGCCAGAAACAGCACCGCGCGGGCAATTTCCGCCGCCTCCGCCACCCGCCCCAGCGGGATTGTGTCGCTCTGGCGCGCTTCGGCCTCGCTGACCGCCCCGCTGCCGCGGTAGTAGCCCTGCTCGATCCATCGTTCGACAAAGGTATCCCCTGGGCAGACGGCGTTGACCCGGATGTGATCCCTGGCATGATCCAGCGCCAGGCAGCGGGTCATCTGGATGACCGCGCCCTTGGAGGCGGCATAAGCCAGGGCCTCCGGCGCGCCCACCAGCCCCCAATCGGAGGCGTTGTTGATGATCACCCCGCCGCCCTGCTGGCGCATGACCGGCGCCGCCAGGCGGCACATCCGCCAGACTGCGGTGACGTTCAAATCCAGGGTATCCTGCCAGTCCTGCTCGGAGAGCGATTCGGCTGTGCCCTTGATCACCACCCCGGCGTTGTTGAACAGGATGTCGATGCGCCCGAAGGCCGCCAGGGTCTCGGCGACCACCCGCTCGCAATCTTCCTTCAAACGATGATCGGCATAGAGAAACTTCGCCCCGCTGCGGGCCGCCAGTTCCAGGCCCAGAGACTTTCGCCGTCCGGTAAAGGCCACCTTCGCCCCTTCGGCCAGGAATAATTCTACTGTGGCGCGCCCGATGCCCGAGGTGCCGCCGGTGATTAAAGCAGTTTTGTTTTGTAAACGCATACCTGGATTATACAACAGCCTATGTAACCTTCTGGCAATAAGCTCATCTAACCAAAGAATCATACCCTGATCAGGAGAAAAGTATGCCGTTATTTGAATTCGTTTGCGCCGACTGCAACCAGCCCTTCGAGGAACTGCTGCGCAGTTCCAGCCTCATCGGCGAAGTGACCTGCCCGGCTTGCGGCAGCCGGCAGATCAAGAAGAAGGTTTCTACCTTTGCCTCAAAAATAAGCGGGGGAGGTTCTTTCTCCCTGGGCGCCAGCACCGCTGCTTCTTGCAGCACCGGCAGCACCTGAGGGATTTCACGCTGATCGACCGTTGGTCGATTCTCAACCTTGTAAAAGCATAGAATTGCAGTACAATCTCGGGCATGAACAGCAGCTTCAGCGCCTCGAGATTAGATCGGCAGTTCGAAGAAGTGCTGCGCGACGGCGTCACTGCGGCCAAGAGCGGCCAGCGCAGCCTGGCAGCGCGCCTGCTGACGCGCGCCACCCTGTTGAACCCCATGGATGCCCGCCCCTACCTGTGGCTGTCAGCCACCACGGATGACCCCAAGGAACAGCGCGAGTACCTGGAGCAGGCGGTAGCGCGCGACCCGACCAACGTGGCTGCCCGGCGCGGCCTGGCCCTGCTGACTGGCAAGATCGACCAAAGCCGGCTGATGCCCGAGGGGGCAGGAATGCTCGCCAGGGAGGGCAACGAAGATGTAGAAGCCCATGCGCAGACTTTCTTATGCCCGAAATGCGGCGGTCATATGTCGTTTTCGGTTACGCTGGGCCTGCTCTCCTGTGAATACTGCGGCTATGTAAATATTGAAGAACCGGAGGGGCAGTCAGCCAGAAAAGCCGCTCCTGTGGCCGACCAGGCCGAGCAGGTGCTGGACTTCGTCATGCCCACCACGCGCGGCCACCGCTGGGCCGAGGCGCAGCACAGCCTGTCCTGCGAGCGCTGCGGCGCCTTGAGCCTGCTGCCTCCCGGTCAAACCGCCAGCCAATGCCCTTACTGCGGCTCCAACCAGATGATCGAGTCAGCTGAGCTGGGCGAACTGGTGGACCCGCAGGTGATCATCCCGATGCAGATCGACGAGCAGCAGGCCCTCAAACAGGTTAAAGACTGGCTGGGCCGGGGCATCTTCTCGCCCGACAACCTGCTATCTGCCACTCAGGGGCTGCGCCTGCGCCCGGCATATTATTCGGCCTGGACTTTCGATGGCACGCTGGAGGTCAGTTGGTCCTGCGAGGTGCGGCAGGGCAGCGGCCAATACCAGCATTGGGAATCGATCAGTGGTGTTGAGACTCAGTTCTTCAACGATGTCCTGGTGCCGGGGGTGCGCGCCCTGACCTGGAAAGAACTGGAAAGCATCGAGCCTTATGATCTGGTCAATGTGGAAGAGTTCAAACCCGAATTTCTGGCGGGCTGGCCAGCCATTATTTATGATCGCTCGCTTGCAGACGCCTCGCTGCTGGGGCGCGAGCATGTCTTGAAGCGCATCCGCCCTCAGTTCCACAGCACGGTCGCCGTGGGCTATGAAAAACGCGACCTGCGCATCGGCGCTGGCAAGTGGAGCGGGATGACCTTCAAGCACGTCCTCCTGCCGCTGTGGATCGGCACCTACCACTACCGAGGTCAGGAATATCACCTGCTGGTCAATGGCCAAACCGGCAAAGTGGGCGGTTTCAAACCCCGCGATTCAGTCAAGCTGGTCTTCCTGATCTTGATCACCCTGGGGGTGGCCGCGCTCCTGGCGCTGCTGTATTGGGTGCTGACCAGCGGGGGCCTGGCGCTCTAGACTCCTGATATAACAGACAATTTAACTCCGATTTTATACCTGGCATGATATAATCCAGCCCATGAATGACCTGCCTTCACCTTCTTCCCAACCCAACGATACCGTCGTATTTAAGCGCTCACATTTTTACATGGCGCTCGTTCCAGCAGCCTTCGTGCTGGGCCTGGCTGTGGGTTTTCTTTTCTGGGGCAGAGGCGCACAGCCCGCCGCCGCGCCGCAAGCTGCCCAGGCTCAGCCCCAAACCACCCAGCAAAATGTCAGGCGCTATGATGTGCCGGTGGATGACGATCCTGCCCTGGGGCCTGCCAACGCCAAGATTACCATCATCGAATTTAGCGACTACGAATGCCCTTACTGCAGCCGCTGGCATAATGAAGTGTTTTACCAGATTCGCCAGGAGTATGGCGACCAGGTGCGCTTCGTTTACCGCGACTTCCCCCTGACCTCAATCCACCCAAACTCCCAGCCAGCCGCCGAGGCAGCCAACTGCGCATACGAGCAGAAGGCTTTCTGGGAATTTCACGATCTGCTGTTCAGCGACAGCGAACTGAGCGAGGAGATTTATCTCCAGTATGCTCAGGAGCTAAAACTGGACCTGGAGCAGTTCCAATCCTGCCTAACATCCGGGAAATATGCCGCCGAGGTGAACGCGGATCTGGAATACGCCTCGAACCTGGGCGTGCGCTCCACCCCGACCTTCTTTGTCAACGGGATCGCGGTGGTGGGCGCCCAGCCTTACGAAGTCTTCAAAGAAGTCATCGACAAAGAGTTAGCGGGCGAAATCCCCTAACAGCGGCAGGGCGCTGACCACAGCCCGCCCGGAAGAACTGCGCCGGGCGGTGAACTCGCGTTCCTGCACAGCAATGGACAGGCTGGCCTTCTTCGGTGAGTGGGGATTTCTTGCGGAATAACAGGCCTGAACGCCGCTGAAGTACAAGGTAGCTGCCAGCGCAATCGTCATTATCTCGGCATCGGTTATCCAACACTGGCGATCTACTCGATGGTAAAGTGCTTTTAAGATATCGTCGCAAAGGCAAAGGACTGCTACCATCTGGCTGTCCATGTGATCTCCTGGCTCGGTTGTCGCTTTAGCAACTTCTACTTACCAGAAGCCGCATGGACTTTCTATTCAGCTACCCAAGGTAGCAACTCGGGTTATATTATCAAGGACTTGTCCATACAAGTGCGAATACAGTATAATCAGTGAAGTTAGTACCTCCTAAGAAATTGACCGCCAAATATGACTAGACGAATTTCTCCAACCGGTCGATTCGAGACAGAGAAATAGTGGTGAGTGACAACAAGGAGATTAGAAAATGAGTAGAGTGAAAGAGTATTTCGGTAGAATTACGAATCTGATTTTCTTGTGCTTGCTCTTTATGGCTTTGGTAGGTATCCTTGATTTTTTTGTGGGAGACCGATCTGCAAATTCAAACCTGGATTATCTATCTAATACTTATCCTCCTCCGGATACACAAGCAACAGATGTTTCTGCGCCTGCAAAGGAACAGCCATATCCTTCGCCAGTCGATGGTATTGTCGCGACTGAACCGTCTGCCAGTGGAGTTCCGCAATGTGGCCCTATTATTGTGACCACCTCAAGTTCAGAAAAAGCATCACCTCTAGAGTCTTATAAACTTTCGGAACCTAAGGTCGTTCTGGAAAGCGACACCAGCATTTCTATTGCCGAATGGTTGGATAATAATAACGAGATATTAATTTCTCATGCAATTCCAGGTTCGCAAAGGGAAACTATAGAATTGTTCTCTATCTCTAATGGCAGCTTACAAAGCATTGGAGAAAGGAATTACAATAGCTCGATGCCTATTTGGTTTAAGGAGGAACAAGGAATTGGGGTTGCTTACTCAGAATATATTTCTGACCAAAGATACAAAATAATGGTTTATGATCGTAATGGTGGATGGGAACAAAAGTTGTCTTTTATTGCATCTAGACCTTATATTGCTGCTCATCCTAATGTTGGTGAATTTACTTTTTATAGTGGTGATCAATCTCAACAAATTAGAACGATCGAAATGACTGGTCAAGAAATAGTTTTTGTTGTGAATGACGATTCTTCTGATCAAACCAGTAATAACTATTATCAGCCAAAGCAATTATCATGGAATCCAACAGGAACGTATTTAGCGATTTACGATCATCAGGGCTTGTTCTTAGTTGACTCAACAACTGGTAAATTGTGCAATATAGATTTAGGCTTTAAAGGGGAAATTGGTCAATTATGGCCTTATGATGCAAAATGGAGCCCTGATGGTCGCTTTTTAGCCATTTTAGTAACGAATGGCGAAAGACCGTTATCTTTTATTGATTTAGCTATAGTAGATGTCACATCTGGAAAGATTAATCACATTGCCTCTGAATACAATTCAGAGCGTCATTATTTCACAGAAATTGCTTGGGGAGCAAATAGCAGAGTTCTGGCAACATATGCTTTTGTTGGCAAATATCAGAGTGCCAACGTTTATGGCTTGATTTTTTATGATGTAGCTACTGGACAATCAAAGCGTATGTTACCAGAAGTGAATTTTCATTCAGGTGATTTTGGTGTGAATTTAGCTTGGTCGCCTAATGGAAAATTTATCGCACTAAGTTGCTGGAACGGCCCCTTATGCATGGTAGAAGTGAACCCGTGAGGTTGTCAATAATGTTAAGAAAAAGTTACTCTTGGTTTGTCTTTTTCATCGTTTTTATTTTGACAGTTGAACAGTATTCAATCGCATTTAGCGCTCCAGTCTATACAGTTACGCCGCCAACAAATGTTACAGTAACCGTATATAGATTGTTATCCAGTGGTGATTACTGGGTTGATGAGCATATGAATAAACATCAATGTGAAATTGGCGATGTATTCTTTGGATGTACTGAGGTGGTCAAGGTTTTTTGACAAAAAAGTGACATGATTTAAGGTGGATTCCTCCTCTCTGAATTCTTTAACATTTGTTGTGCCG